>JAUNLE010000038.1:0-11175 GCA_030532415.1 Coriobacteriia bacterium
TTCTAGCTTGCGATTTTCTTGTTGCAAATGCAATGGACCACGGCTTTATCTATAGTTATCATAACTAAAAATAATATTTGGTAGAGAATAAAAGGGGATTTATGAGTTTTGCGAAGAGCAGCAAAGGGGCTATTTTTATTGCTGCGCTTATCGTTGTTTTTCTATTCTTTGGCTCTTTTTTGATTGGTCAATATCCGATAGACCCGTCAGGGGTAGTTGACATCATTGGTTCGGGCATTTTTGGATACGAAAGCAATCAAAGTAGTATGGCGCAATCAATTGTCTGGAAAGTTCGCTTACCGCGCATTCTAGCTGCCCTTATTGTAGGTGCTGCTCTTTCGATAGCCGGTGCTGTGTATCAATCGCTCTTCAAAAACCCCATGGTCTCACCCGATATTTTAGGCGCTACCTCTGGTGCGGGTTTTGGTGCCGCGATCTCTATTCTCTTATCACTTCCATATATTTTCATCCAAACGAATGCCTTTATCGTTGGCCTACTTGCAGTTGCCTTAACGTATGGGATTTGCGTCAAAGTAAGTAGGGGAAAAGACGCGCTTTTGATGCTTATCCTGGGCGGCATGATTGTGTCTACCTTGTTTTCGTCATTTACCACCATTATTAAATACGTTGCCGACCCCGACAGTAAGCTCCCTGAAATTACCTATTGGTTGATGGGCAGCCTTTCCACGGTAAACATGAGAGACGTTGGATTTTTGTTGTTACCGCTTCTTATTGGAATTATTCCAATTGTGGCCTTACGCTGGCAGCTCAATGCAATGGCCTTCGGAGACGAAGAAGCTAAAAGTATGGGTCTCAACGTAAACGCGCTTCGAGCCATCTTTATTTTTTGTTCAACTCTTCTGGCATCTGCATCAGTAGCGGTTGCGGGTATGGTTGGATGGGTTGGCCTCATCATTCCACATATGGCGCGCTTTATTGTGGGCCCTAATAGCAACGAGCTTTTGCCCATGTCACTTTTGACTGGTGGCGGTTTTTTGTTAATCGTTGATAACTTCTGCCGCAATTTATTTACGGTTGAGCTGCCTCTTGGCATTCTCACCTCCCTTATTGGTGCGCCATTTTTCTTCTATCTCCTCTACATACGGGCAAGGAAAAACGAACGATGATTTTTGAAGCGCGAGATGTTTGTGCCGGTTATAGCGGCAGAAGAATTGTAAATAAGGTTAGTTTTAGCATTAAGAGCGGGGAAGTGCTTTGCCTGCTTGGTCCAAATGGAGTTGGCAAAACAACGCTTTTCAAGTCTTTACTAGGCTTAATTCCAATTATGGACGGTGGTCTTTATATAGATAATGAGCTGTTTGACAGTCGCGATAGAAAGAAAGCTGCCCTGCTTATTGGATATGTCCCCCAAGTTCACGAACCGCCTTTTCCTTTCAAGGTTATTGATGTCATAGTAATGGGCTCCATTGGCAGAGCTTCTCTATTTTCTGGTCCGTCTAAATCTGCATTTGATGAAGCCGACAAATTAATGGAAATTCTAGAAATCTCCTATTTGCGCGACAGTGTATATACCGAAATAAGTGGAGGCGAGCGGCAGATGGTTTTGATTGCGCGTGCGCTCATGCAAAATCCAGCCTTTTTGATGATGGATGAACCAACATCAAGCCTCGATTTCGGCAATCAAATGCGTGTTTTACGGCAGGTGAGTGAGCTGTCAGAGCGAGGTATTGGGATTATCATGACCTCACATTTTCCTGATCACGCCTACCTATGTTGCCATAAAGCTGCTGTTATGAGCAGAGACCGACCATTTCGTGTGGCAGCTGTTGAAGAAATCGTAACAAGTGAGGTGCTCAAAGATGCTTATGGCATTCCCGTTAAGGTTGTAAACATTCCCATGCCAGAGCATCCCAATGGCGAAGTAACTACCTGCATCCCCTTATTGCGAACTAAAGAAGAGCACAGATCGCTCGTAAGAGTTGAAAAGGACACTGATGATTAAGAACACACAAGACTTGATGGCCTATACGCTTAAGGTGAGTAGTAAAGACGAAGAGTTTCCGCAGCTTGAACGTATTGCTTGTGGACAAAAGTGGCTGGGCGTAAAACTTTCGGACGGGCGTTGTGGACGTTCCTTTATTTTTTATGGTGAACATGCAGTTTATGGGCCCATGACTCCTTCTGATTGTAAGGACTTCGCTCCTTATGTGGGCAAGGGTGTCGATGAAGTTATAGCTGAAATAGGCGAACAAATTCCAAGCCATGCGCTTGAACGTCCAAAAGATGTGTTATTAGGCTGCCTTGCAACCGCTTTGATTAATGCGCTTGCCCAACATCTGAACGCCCCCAAAGAACTTGAGCGCTCGGGCTGCAAGCTTCTTGGCGCTCCTGATTTTGAACTTTTTCACAGCGACGACATTGCGGTCATGATAGGCGCAGGCATGCTTTTGCGAGAAGCAATTGCTAGCTGCAAGGAAGTTCATGTTATTGATATGCGCACAAAAGAGCAGCTTTCCACCTTAGATCTGCGTTTGGGCGAGACTATATACGGACCAAAGCACACTTATTTTCATGGACCAGAAGATACCGAAGAGCTCCTTGACGCCATCGTCCAAGATCCAATCGGGCAAAATTCAAAGAACGGCTCTGAAACCTATGCCGTTGATATTAGGGGAATTAAACGTGATTACTGATAGCTTCGCTCATCTGAATCTTGTTTAAGAATAGCAATACTGCTCAGAAAGGAAATGGTATGGATTCGAACATGAATGAGAACGAACAACAACAAATGAAGTGCGTAACGGTATCGCGTAAGCAGTTTTTGAAGATGGCAGTGGCCATGGGATTTACGGTGGTAGGCTCAAGTGCACTTGCAGGATGTGGCTCCAAGGCACAAGAAGCTCCTGCGCCAAGTGAAGAAAAACCTAAGGTTGAACCCGCCGCACAAGCACCTGCTGAAGAAAAAGCTTCAGGCTTTGCGGGTACTACGGTCATTGACGCAAAAGGAAATGAATTTGTCATCCCCGATAAAATTGAGCGCATTGCAATTACCTGCAATGGCGGCACCACGCACGAGGTAGTAATTTTTGGTGGTGCGGACAAGATCGTTGCCGAGCCTTCCATGAAGAAGTTTCCTCAACTGTTAAAAATGTATCCGCAGCTCAAGGATGTTACGAATGCAGGTTCTTTTGATGACTTAAACATCGAGGCAATGATATCAGTTGAACCAGATATTGCACTGGTAGGTATTACTTCAGATAAAGGCAATGCCCAAATTGCAGACTTAGGTATCCCTACCTACACCATGTATATTGGTCGAGCAAAAATTGACACCCTTCTGCAAGAGTTTTTGAACGTCGGCAAAATTATGGAAAACGAAAAAAAGGCAGAAGACCTTGTTGCTCATTGGGATAGGGTTTTAGGAGACCTTAAGAAAACGGCGGAATCGATTCCTGCAGATAAACGCAAGAAAGTCTACTATATTGGAACTGCTGACATCACCAAAGCTAATCGTGGTGAATGGAGTAAAGAGTGGATTGATGCAATAGGAGCCGACTTTGCAGTTCCTGCAGACAACATGAAAGGCGATGTAAGCGTAGAGCTTGCAGCTAGCTGGGATCCTGATGTAATCGTAGTGCAAGGCGGCCACGAGCTTGATCCATTGTTGAACAACGAAGCAATTCAAGATATGAAAGCAATAAAAGAAAAGCAAGTCTATTCAGTTCCCATAGCAGGATTTTGGTGGGATCGCCCAAGTCCAGAGGCAACCTTAGGCTTCTTATGGCTTGCTCAGACGGTATACCCTGATTATTTTGGCGACATCGACCTTAAACAAGAGAGCAAGGATTTCTTCAAAGAATTCTATAATTACGAGCTAAGCGATGAGGACTATGAGTCGTTTTTCTCATAAACACAGCCCGAGCTTTACGCAGACTCAAGTTCTGTGTAGACCTGCGCTTTAATGTGCTTGAATTATAAAGTGATGAATGTATGACTTGCATGTTTGATGAAGAAAAGAGTAGGAATGAAGTTTGATTACGAGAAGGCGTCCACAAGGGAGTTTGCCCTCAAAGAGCTTTGCGAGCTATGGAGTCCCAAGCGCGAGATTGAACACGTTTCATTAGATGAAGCGTTTGATAGAATAACGGCACAAGACGTTTTCGCACAATATAATCTGCCAGTTACAAGGTCTTCAAGGTTTGATGGCATCGGTGTGAAGTCTGAAAATTTCAAAGACGGTGTTCCCAATACGAGCGCCTGGAAACGTGGCCAAGACTTCTGCCAAGCCGATACTGGAGATGATTTTCCGGATGAATTTGACGCGGTTGTAGCCCGTGAGCAATTTGAATTTAACGAAAATCAAGAGCCTGTTTTTGAGGATAATTTAGAACCTGTTTTTGCTGGTGATGGAATCAATCCATCGGGCGCCACGATAAAAAAAGGCGAACTTGTTATTCCTGCTCACTATCGCTTAACTCCTGAATATGTTGCTCTGTGTGCTGTTGGCGGTCATGCTACCCTTCCTGTGCTTAAAAAGCCCGTAGTAGCCTTTATTCCTACTGGTTCTGAGCTTATTCCTTGGGGTTCTGCCCCAAAACGTGGCCAAAATATTGAGGCAAACAGCTTGATGGTCCGAGGTTTTGTAGAAGCGTGGGGAGGAAGATGTATTAGCTATCCTGTAGTATCTGATGACCCTGATTTACTTGAGGATGCACTTGATCGGGCACTCGAGATAGCAGATATCATCTTTATCAATGGAGGCTCATCACGAGGTGAAGAGGATTTTAATTCTGAAATGCTCAAGCGTCGCGCAAGTCATTTTCGTCATGGTGTAAGAACGGTACCTGGCCGTCCTGTAGGAATGAGCATCATAGAAAATACCCCTGTGATAAATATTCCTGGACCTGTTGGAGCTGCCTTTTTGTGTTGTGACTGGCTCTTGCGAGGCCTGCTTGCTTACTATTTAGCTTCGGCCGTTCCAAATCGTCCAAGCGTTCGCGCAAAACTAAGTCATGACATCAATAAAAAGAAGGCTTTTGAAAGAGTTCTTCGCGTGAAACTTAAAAAACTTGAAGATGAAAGTTTTGTTTGCACACCGCTTAAGGCAAGCGCAATCGTTGAGAATATTTTTGAAGCAGACGGCATGGTGGCAGTGCCAATTGGAGTTGATTTTGTAGCCGAAGGTGAGGAATTGGAGGTTTTGCTCTTAAAGCCGCTTGACGCCATTAAATAAAGCTTGATAGATCTTTCTTAATCCTGAAGTGCCCCTTTACGCAGTCGATTAATTCCTCATGTTTCATTTTTCCGATTTCGCGTGAAAGGGCGCTTCGCTCTACACAAAGGTAATCGGCAAGTTCTTGCCGCGTCATTTGAATTTCGAAGGTGTTACTTTGCTTGTATTGGGCTAGCACCGTTAAATACGAGGCAATTTTTGAGCGAATAGTACGACGTGAAAGTATATCAATGCGATGCAAAAAGAGGCTATTGACTAGATTGAGTCGACATACAATATTTTTACGTACCGTATTTATGTACTTCATACAACAAGTACGATTCTCTGCTTCTTGTGAAAAGTCAAAACTTATCACCGTGCAATCTTCAAGAGCTATGATTCTTACATCGTCAGAACTGAAAATTTTAGGAACATTGCAGGTCATAATTGGCATATCGTTAAAATAATCAAATAAAATGGATCTATCTCCGCTTGCGCTCAAACAGTCGATTCGTACATGACCTTTTAGCAGATAAATTGTTCCAAGAGGCGCATCCCAGTTGTTGGAAAGTGATGATCCTTTTTCAAAGTGGATAAGTTTTGCATTCATACAAGCTAAAACTTTGTGACGTTTTTCTGGCGGAACACCTTGTAATAAAGAAGTCTTAGCATGAGCAATTGCTTCGAAATCATCTTCTCTCATTTCAGACCTTTCCGCATTTCTAAAAAAGAGTTAGTGCAATAACTCTTCAAGCAATAACTCTTAAACCTTTTGTTCCTTCATAATTTCTTTTGCGAGCTCTTCATAATAGCCTGCAATATCACTTTCAGGAAAGAGCTCTACCGCCGTCTTTTTAAGTGCTTCGGCTTCTTGTATAAGTGGAGATCTTGGAATTACTGCTGCGATATCCACCGATTCTTCCTCACATAGCGCATGTATTTTATCAAGCTCACCTTCTACATTTCGAAGATTTGCAATAAGGCCTCTAAATTGCGCATAACCGCGTGTTTGAAAACTGTTTATTGCGTGGATGATGTTAGATGCAGCATAAAGCGACATCATTTCGCCCGAGGTAACGACCATTACGCCGTCGGAGTATTTCCCACGTAAGGGCATGGCGAAGCCGCCACACACAACATCGCCCAAAACATCATAGATGACAATATCGGGCTTAATTTCGTCAAAGGCGTGCACGCGATCAAGCTCTTCAAATGCAGTGATAATACCTCGACCAGCGCAGCCTACACCAGGCAGCGGACCTCCAGCCTCACAACACCACACGCCATCTTCGCCCAGTTTGACTAAGTCATCTAGGCTTGGTTCGTCGGTTTCTCGCATAATATCTAAGACGCTTTTCGGCATTTTGCCACCCATGTGAAGGAGGGTTGAATCCGATTTTGGATCGCAGCCAATCTGCAAGACAGTGTAGCCCATCTTATGAAGGGCATAGGCTGTATTACAGCTCGTCGTAGATTTTCCGATACCGCCTTTGCCATAGATAGCAAGCCTGTACATTGCCGCTCCTTAAGAGGTTTCAAGCTTCAATAAATTGCTAAAATAAATGCAGTTACATACTATACTTAGATTAGAATATAGCATCTTTTTAGATATAGCTGTTGCAATTGCAATGGTAGTAAGGTGCAGCTATGTCTTATGCTGTCATAGTTGGTGGAAAAAGGAGGGCGCAATGAGTAGTGAAATCACAGAAAATCGACTCTTATTTCACACCGGACACAGTCATCACGCAAAAAATACCGTAAGAATTCCTGAAAGTCATACGCTCCATGTTGGTCCTGCCTCCTGCGCAAGACGCCATGTTATCAAAGCGCTTGAAAATGAGGATGCAGAACACATATCGCATCTGTCGATATCTGAAGAAAATCTTGCCCTTGGTTCTTATGAAGAGGAAATTATTGATGCGATTGACGATCTTAACTTGATGCTTCCAAAAAAGCCAAAGGTTTATTTCATCTGTCTTAAATGCATAGATGATCTTATTGGTACTGATCATGAGAGTTTATTAGATACACTTAAGACAAATCATCCTGAACAACTTTTTGCCATTACGCACATCGATCCTATCAAGCTTTCTTCTACCGTCTCTCCTTTTGAGCAAAATAAGGTAACGCAGTATCAATTTATAGAAGCTGGCCAAGAGCGCGATGAGGGGGTAACGCTGGTCGGTTCTTATGCCGATATCCCCGAGTCCTGTGAACTCAGAGATGTCCTTCGTCATTGGAATATGGGGCCAATTAGGCGTATTTTGGACTGCAAAAGTTATGAGGAGTATCAGGCTTTAGGTAAAAGCAAGCTGGCCATCATCATGTCGCCTATGGGGGAGCGAGCGGCACGCGAGCTCAACGCCATTACGGGTATGCCTTGCTGCAACGCGCCCCAAGATTACAGTCCAAAAGATTGTCTTCGTTTTTATAGAGAAATTGCAGAATATAGCGGCAAAGATGAGCCCGAAGAGCTTTTGACTTGGGAACAAAAGTCAAAAGATATGCTGCGCCAAACTGCCGAGCAAACAAAGAACTTTGGCCTGGTAGTTGATTCGTCAGCATCCCTACAGTCATTTCATTTAGCAAAAACGCTTATAGAATATGGCTTTAAGGTAGTGTGCGTAACAACTAAAGAAGTGAAAAAGCGTGAAAGGGATTCATACGAATGGATTTTAGAACATTCACCCGAAACTAAAATCGTGCGCACCCATTCTTACAAAGTGCTTGCGGACAAAGATTACGAGCTTGATGGAGATTTAATTGTAATCGGAGCCGATTATGCAAACATGATAGGAGCAAAGCGCGTGGTTGATATGTGGCATGACGAGGGATTTTTTGGGTTTCGGGGAATTATCAAGCTGTGCCAAATGATTGCAAAGGCGGCAAAATGAGTTCCTTATCGTTGTATTTACCTCCATTTACGAGCGACTATGCTGGAGCTGCAAGCGCTCTTTTTGATCTAGATTGTCTTGTGGCCATCAATGATGGTTCGTGCTGCACCGCTCATTTTGCCAACTATGAAGAGCCGCGCTGGGCTCAAGGCAAAAAACAAACCCTATGCACAAATCTTCGTATGAATGATGCAGTATTTGGGATTGATGATCGAATCGTAAGGCAGCTTGGTGAAGCTGCGCAAGAGCTCAAAGCAAAACGGGTGGTAAGTTTGGGAACTCCGGTCCCCGGTATTATTGGCACCGACATGCCAGGTTTAGCGGCTGAACTTGAAAGCGTATGCGAAATACCCTCTTACGGGATTGACACGAATGGTTTTTCTCATTACGTCTATGGAATCGATAAGGTGTTTGATCTTGTTTTGCAAATTAGCAAGTCTTTGCCAAAACCTGTTAAAAAAAGAAAGTATATAAACATTTTAGGTATGACTCCAATCGATTTTCATCTTGAAAGCGCGGCTTCGTTGGCAGCTTTGCTGGAACAGGAAGATATAGAAATCGGCACCCAATTGTTTATGGGAACTAGCGAGGAATCACTTGCATACTTACCTTATGCATCATGCAATCTTGCGATCTCTTATGCAGGTATTTTAGCCGCCCAAAAGCTTGAGAAAGAATGTAAGATACCGTATCTGGCCTGTAGTTTTACCTCTTACGAAGAGTCACAAGAGGCCCTTGCGACTCTTCGTGCATATATGCAAGGACAGCAAATTCCGACCCATAATAAACCAGACTCATATGTAGGAGAAAAAAGCATCCTTATTGTGGGAGACCAAGTTATTGCAAATTCAATGCGTCATGCATTGAAAGATAGAGGCATACACGAGCATGCAAAAATTACGATTGCAAGTTTTTTCGGCATAGATGATCGACATGCTGAAGAAGGGGATCTTTGCTTTGCCGATGAAAAGGCGTTTTTAAGGCATCTGAAAGCGCACAGCTATGATCTTGTGGTGGGAGACCCGGTCTTAAAGCACATACCTTTGATAGATAAGGAAGCATTTGTAGAGCTTGTGCACCCTGCAATATCAAGCAGGTTATATAGAGGTAAAGAGCCTTGTTGTGGTCGTTTTGACTTAGACGAGCTAGCTCTTAAAGTAGAAACGCTCCTACTTTAAGAGCCTATTCTCTTCATGAATTTTAAAAGTGTAGTACTCGTATATATGACGAACTCTTAGTTAAATACTAATAAAAGGCCCATTTTGAAGCGACCTTTTGCATCAATCTTATGGCGACCTCCATTAGCGAAATGGAAGTTCTCTCCAGCTTTAATGATGTGCTCCTCACCTTCATAGGTGATAAGTCCTTCGCCATCCAAAGCAAATATCAAGGCTTCTGCAGGAGCGGTGTGTTCAGAAAGTCCAGTACCATCATCGAAAGCCATTACAACAAATTTCATGCTGTCATTTTTTACAACATCAAGGTTTACGACCTTATGATCTTGATAATCTACAAGATCGCCGAGCTTAAAGACCTTATTTGGCTCCACTAATTCATTCATTACATCGTCCTTTCCAATTTCAATTTCTGTATATATAGTACCAACATCGCTTCGCATGCCTACTGCAAGGTCGGGTTTGGTAACAATGCTTTGGCCGCTTGAAAGTTTTTCCTCTAAGCCGCCCTCTCCGAATACTTCAAGCTCGCCTTGGGCAACAATAATAAATTTATGAAATGGGTGGATTTCAGCGCTAATATCTGTGCGTGGCGCAAGCGAAAAATATGTAATTGGATTTGCTCCTGAACTTACTTCTTTTGAAACTGTGCAGCCTTTAAGCGCTTGATTGTCATCGGCTATTGAAAAAACCGTTCCTACTTTTTCTTTCATCGTATGTAAATCTCCTGAATATAGTTGGACTTTTAATCCTATAAGGCCTGTTGGATCGCGTATCTACACACGCATATACCCGAGTAGGGATAAATAACACAGTTCATATTAATAATCATCGATACACCAAAGTGCTAACAATGTTTATTTTGTGATTATAAATATAAAAACTTTAGTGAATCCCTATTTGGTCTTACTATTTATAGGTTGCAAATTTCAGACTATTCCTGAGTTGTATCTAAGGAGATTTATGGAACACTTCGCACAAGCAAGAAAAGAAGAAAATAACAATAAGAAGTGGCTTATAGTAGTCCTTTCATTCCTGATTGTAGCAATCTCGATTGGTGGAATTTATGGATACTGGGCTGGCACAATCAAGAACCCAAGTGAAGTTGCAAAAGCTCAAGAAGTTACCATTGGATCTGCTCAAGAAGTAGAAACAACCCTTGATGTAACTGAGGCGCTTGCCGCTCAAGGAAAGAAACTTGTTCCAGCAGGTAAAACCAGCGTAAGTGTTGGTCAAGATGCAGAAAATGTCGAGTCATTTGATGTAACTTATACCGTTAACTGGAAAGAAATTGAAAATCAAGACATCATTTCTCAAGATGACTTAGTTAAAGGCACTCTAACAGTTACGGCAGCACCTGAAATTGTAGGTGCAACTAACTACAATGATCTTGTAAACGTAGTGGTAAATCCAGAATCCACGGAAATTCAAGCTGATGGAGACGCAGTAGAAGTTACGCTTAAGGTTACCTTAAGCGAGCCTGCAAACAAAGTTGCTTATGATGCTATTGTTGGTAAAACAATTAACGTAAAACTAACGTTCGCTGTTACTCAATAAGTAGCTATGGCAGGCAGTCAAAAAAACTTGACTATAACGAAAAAAATTAAAGAGGGGATTTTTCTCCTCTTTATTTGTATTGCGGGCTTCTATATAGGTCTAAACATTGTCTCGCCTACTAAAAGCATAGATCTTTTTGGTTTTAAACCATTCATCGTACAGTCCGATTCTATGAAACCGGTTTTCCAGCGCGGCGATATTATAGTGGTGACAAAAGCAAACACCAATAATCTGTACCGCGATGACATTATTGCTGCTAGAAGAGATAATGGCATGTTAATCGCGCATTATTTGGCCGATCAAGAAATTAATGAAAACCATCAGCTTGTTTTCAAAACGAGGCCTTTTGATTCTGTAGGAAGGTCGGGTTGGGATT
>JAUNLE010000038.1:11185-13727 GCA_030532415.1 Coriobacteriia bacterium
CAATCAAGTGCTTGGAAAAGTAAGTGTAGTTATTCCCTATATCGGTAATATTGCATTGTTTTTAACAAGCCCTATAGGACTTCTTGTTACTGTTTTAGATCTTCTCATTATTGTTGCTATCATTTTTGTTGTAAGAAGAATGTAGGTAGTACGTGAAAACGTATAAAGCAAAGATTTATGGCCTAGTTTTTCTCATACTCTTGCTTACGAGCCCTCGTATCTTTGCATACTGGGAAGGCTCCATTTTTCCGCAACTTCCAAATGAACAAAATCTTGAAATTACGATAGGAAGATGGCTCAGGTTTGATAGCTCAGACCCTAATTCGCCGCCTGTTGTACATTTTGATGCTAATAATCCGCCTGCAACAAAAATTGAAGAAGGTTCCATTATTATTTATAAAGATAGCAATGGTGAGGTAACAATTTATAAAGCCTTAGTAGACATTGACCCTAATCATGAGGATTTTGATCCTGGTACTCCAAATCTTCAATGGACGCAGCCAATGACGTATTCGGAAAATACTGCCGGCTATCGAAATTTCCATCATTATAGAAGAGGCGATTACGTTATTTATAATGGAGAGCTTTATCAATATATAAATTTCGTGAATCACAACCCAAATACCGTAAGTGAGAAGAGCCCTGACTATCCAGATTGGTGGAGTAAAGTTCAGCCTCCTGAGGGAATCAGCACAGATGACCTGTGGTATCGTCACATAGTTTATGGAAAAGGTGACATCGTGTATTTCAAGGGGAAGTGGTTTGAAGCCTTACTTCCTGGACGATCGGGCATAGAACCTAATCCACAAGTGAACACTCGAATATGGAAACGAGTGAGCTAGCTTTATAATCCCAACTCACTTGCAATCGCTCGATGTCTATTACTTGTAAGAATGGTGACGACGATAGTCAAAGTACCTCCTTTTTGTCATACTAGCCTCTGAAGTAAAATACAGCGCCGCGATCGTAGTAATTCCGGCTTAAGTTTTCTGCAAGCCTTTTGTCAAAATACATCGCCGCTTTTATATGGTCCTCTTAACGGTTCACTAACAGGAGATAAACTGTGCTCTCTGAAAAAATATTAACTCGTGTTGTAAAAGTTATGGCAAAGCGCAAGCTTGCTATGAAGCCCAATACCGAACGCTTTATGCCCGAAGCCGATCCAAATCGTAAATACATGCTTTATATGCATGTTCCTTTCTGCCAAGTGCTGTGTCCTTTTTGCAGCTTTAACCGCTATCCTTTTCGAGAAGAAATTGCACGCCCGTACTATGAGCATATGCGCAAAGAAATGTTGATGCTCAAAGATTTGGGCTACGACTTTGAAAGCATCTATGTTGGTGGCGGTACTCCAACCATCATGATTGATGAATTGTGCGAGACTCTTGATGTAGCACGCGAGCATTTTTCAGTAAAAGAGGTTGGGGTAGAAACGAATCCTAACCATCTAATAACTCCATACCTTGAGAAAATGAAGGGGCGTGTCCAGCGCTTAAGTGTTGGTGTGCAAAGTTTTGACAACGGCTTGTTAAAGCAGATGGATCGTTACCGCAAATATGGGAGTGGAGAAGAGATTCTAGAACGCCTGGCCGAGGCTCAGGATTATATTGATTCCATTAACGTCGACATGATCTTCAACTTTCCTAATCAAACTGAAGAAATCTTACGCAAAGATATTGAAATCATTAAGAATTGTGGTGCTCGTCAAACTACCTTTTCGCCTTTATATGTCTCTAACGGAACCATTAAAAAGATGAAACGCTCTTTGGGCAAGGTTGACTACAGCCGCGAGTATCAGTACTACCAAATTTTAGACGATGCGCTCGCAGGGGGAGCAAATCCAGTTTTTGAACGCTCGACCCTTTGGACCTTCACGCGTATTGACGATACGAGCGTGGCGGCGCTTGACCCAGATCATATTGATGAGTATCAAACAAATTACGTGGATTATCCTGCAATCGGAAGTGGGTCAATTACGCATCTTAAAGACGCCTTGTACGTTAATACTTTTAGCATCCGCGATTACAACAAGATAATTGATGAAGGCCGTATGTCCATGATGGGCAAGGCAGTCTTGAGCAAAAAAGATCTGATGCGCTATCACTTCCTTTTGAATTTGTATAAGTTAAGACTCGATAAGCATGCCTTTGAAGAAGAATTCGGCGTCAGCGTAGATAAAGGCTTGTTCCTTGAAATGGCATTCATGCGCTTAAATGGTGCCTTTGCGACTGATAATGCAGATGAACTCACCTTAACGCAAAAGGGTCGCTACTTAGTTGTAGTGTTGTATCGTCAGTTCTTAAGCGGGATGAACAACTTACGAGAGCAAGCTCGTGAAGCTTTGAGCGGAGATGAAAAGGTTCTTCTCTTTGGTGATGAAGATAGTGCGTGCGGAGTTAATGGTGAGGCATGCTTCTCCAAAGAGGATGTCTTCGCCTCATAATTGTGAAGAATTGGTGATTGTACCAGATTCAAACGAGATTCAAATCGGTTTTAGATACTCAAGATGTAGTAGTTAACTGCTTTAGGCAAACAGTCGAGT
>JAUNLE010000039.1 GCA_030532415.1 Coriobacteriia bacterium
AATGGGGATACGTATGAGGTAAGCGCCGTATTATCGGTTTTATCCAAGGACGATAATAATACTAAGCTTGAACCATCGGGCTCAAACTACCAAAGACCAACGGGCGGCTCTACTGGATATTATGAAGTTACAAAAGTTCCTACTAAAGAAAAGCTACCAAAAACAGGTGACAGCTCTTATGCGCCTTTATATCTTGGACTTTTCAGCCTAGCCGCTACTATTGTATACTTCACGCTTAGTTTTAGGAAAAAATCGCAACGATAGTTTTTGTCGAATAGTATTGTTCACTAATTTTCGCTAGGCTCAGAATAGTCTAGTCACTTTAACAACCTCGACCGGAAATCGGTCGAGGTTTTTTGTATTCATAAATTCTCACAAGCATTTCATATTCCCTCATAAACTTGGTATTTTGCCTCTATTTATAAGGATTAATTTGGAAATCTTACGCGTTTATACGAGCTGAGAATATAAAGTACAAAATTTCGTATGTTATTATTGATAAGTCGGTTTAATTAACTAATTGCCGTAGTTTACTTAATTTTTTAGGCATTATTCTTTCATACTTAAAAAATTCAGTAATTTCATCTCGTTATATGTTCAGCTCTATGCTGCTTTATTGCTTAAACTACGCAAATACATCGACATGCATAATGGAAAAAATTGATTGGAAGTGTCAATGAGTGAATCAGGTACTGATAAAAATTCTCCTGCCACAAATGAGCAGGAAGCAAAAAAGCCAAAGCACAAAAATATTTTACCTGGCTTCGTAAAATCAGATAAACCTCCCGTAAGAAAATCGCCTAAGAAAAATTCTCCCTATCCGTATGGTACTCACCCAGCCCTCGTACCGGGCATTTCAATCGAAGATCAAAAAATACGTTACAGTATCGACAAGTTAGTTCTTTTTCCAGTAGGTATTTTAGTTGCCGCCTTTGTTTTATGGGGAATTATTGCCCCCGACCAGGTCTTACAAGTTTCATCAGCAACGCTAACTTGGATTATGGATAATCTTGGATGGGTTTTTAATACGCTTGCAATAGCCTTGCCCATCTTTTTAGTTGTAGTGGCATTCTCTAAATTCGGAACCATTCCACTTGGACTTGACGGAGACGGACCACAATATTCCTTGAAATCATGGACTGCTATGCTCTTTGGAGCAGGTATTGGTATTGGTGTTATATTTTTCGGTACGCTCGAGCCCATGAGCATGTATCTAGCGCCTTTACCTGGAACCTATGACCCCGGAAGTGCAGCAGCCGTCAAAGGCGCACTTGCACAATCTGCAGTTCACTGGGGAATAGCGGCTTGGGGATTCTATGCGATCGTAGGTTTAAGCGTTGGCTATGCTTCGTACAGAAAAGGCCGTGTTGCGTCAATGAGTTCAGTTTTCTTCCCTCTATTTCACACGAACATTGAAGGCTGGGGGCCTAGATTAATTGACGGACTTGCTATTATTGCAACGCTTTTTGGTACTGCTGCATCACTCGGAATTGCTGCTCTTCAAATTTCACACGGTATTACTCTAATTAGTGGCTTTGGTCTTGAAGGAAACACGCTTGCGATTGTTGTCTTATGTATTCTAACAATTGCCGCAATTATCTCTGCCACCTCAGGCGTTGCTAAAGGCATTAAGAAACTTTCAGATATCAACCTTTATCTTGCAGTTGCCCTTGCTCTATTTTTCTTTGTTGCTGGTCCAACCGCATTTCTTATGAACATTTTGCCAGGAGTTTTAGTTGAATACTTTAAGCTTCTACCTACAGCTCTTGGTGCAACCATGTCTGATGGTGAAGCAGTAAAGGCATTTTTATCAAGTTGGACCACGTTCTATTGGGCCTGGTGGGTAAGTTGGTCACCCTTTGTAGGTGTATTTTTAGCAAAAATTTCACGCGGTAGAAGTATTAGAGAATTCATTTTAGGAGTTATGTTTATTCCTTCAACTATCGTTATTATTGCTTTTACACTATTAGGTGGTACGGGTATTTGGTTCCAGCGCAGCGTTGGTGATATCGTGCCAGGTAATACGATTGCAAATATGCCTGTACCAGAAGAGATGTTCTTCTCTGTATTAGAGCATTTGCCTGGATCACAGTTTGTTGCGCCAATCGTTATTCTTTTACTTGCTATCTTTTTAATTACCTCAGCAGATTCTGCTTCACTTGTAAATTCGCAGTTATCTCAGAAAGGTAATCCCGAACCTAAAAAGATCATTACTGCTTTTTGGGCAATTTTAATGGCTGGTATTGCAGTTGTTATGCTGCTAATGGGCGGCAGTACCGCACTTACTGGTCTGCAAAACCTTGTTACCATTACTGCCCTGCCTTTCTCACTCGTATTAATGCTCATGTGTTATGCGATTTGGAAAGAACTGAGTCGCGATCCTATTATGATTAGGAAGAAATTCGGTGTTAAAGCAGTTCAAAATGCGGTGCGCTATGGTATTGAAGAGCATGGAGACAATTTTGAGCTTCAAGTTGCACCAGTTGAACCAGACTCACCTCGAGGTGCGGGTGCAGAATTCGATTCAACTTCTGAGCAGTATCTACGCTGGTATAGAAGGACAGATGAAGATGGCAATCCAATCCCTTATGACTATAAGCGCGGTGTTTATATTGACCCCGAAACTGGCGAGCCAATCATAGAAGAAGAACATGAAGAAAATGAAGTAGACTAGGGTTCTTGTAGAAGGCTGGAATTATTTCTAGCCTTCTTTGTCTTCACGAATGAGCTGTTTTTATATGATGAGGACAAATAGAACTTCGAAAAGTAGCACCTTTTGGCAGCTTGAAAAAATGTGACCAAATGTGCCCAAGAATTGGGATACAAAACAAAAAAGCCCAGACACCGTATAGCGTCTGAGCTGGTATTTCACCATGGTGGGGGTGATCGGACTCGAACCGATACGCCTTTCGGCGGAGGATTTTAAGTCCTCTGCGTCTGCCTATTCCGCCACACCCCCGGCAGCAGAAGTTTATTTTATAACCTTATAGCGCTTCTGTAAAGAGTCTAGCTCGAAAATCACAGCTTAAAGAAAGTTTAGCTTTTACTTTGAATAAAAATCGTATTCGCCAACGTTTTTAGATATCAACAGATTCGCTACAATATCTCCTTCTACATTTATCGTCGTAAATGCCATATCTAGCAGTCTATAAAAACCACTGATGGGCCCCATAAGATCAATTGGTAAGCCAATTAAGGAAAGAAAAGAGGCTCCCAAGACAATCCCCCCGCCAGGAATGCCTGGAGCGGCCATGTTAATAAGCGTAGCAACAAAAATAAGAAACACGATTGTCTCAAAACCTAAGCTTAGCGCATAAAAGTCCGATACAAAGACCGCTAAACAGCAAAATGAGACGGCGCCTCCGCACATATTGATTGTAGATCCTAAGGGCAAGGTGAACTGCGAGATAGCTTTGGGCGCGCGCAGGTCATCCACACTTACCTGAAGCGTTGTAGGAAGCGTTGCAGCAGATGAAGTGGTTGACATAGTTACCAGAGCAACTTTGGCACATGCTTTCAAAAAAACTTTTATAGGGACCTTACTTATGAGAACAGTAGGGAGCAAGAATACAAAAATAAATATGGCTAAACAACATATCCAGCACGTCAGTATATATTTAGCTAAAGGCCCAAAGATTCCTGAGCCATATTGAGCAACTGAATAGGCCATAAGCGAGAGCACGCCTAAAGGTGAGAGCTCCATAATCCAATCCAGTATTTTAAACATCACCTTAGAGATGCTATTCATAAAATCGAGCACGGGCTTACCAGAAGGACCTATATATAAGACAGCAAGAGCAATTGCAATAGTAAATAGAATTACAGGGAGTGTTTGCCCTTCAGCAAAGGAAGCAAAGATGTTAGATGGAACTATGTTTGTCAAAAAACTGGAAACGGTAGGATTAACTAAGTCCCCTTCATAAACAGGATTATGAGTAAAAACGATACCTTTACCCGGTCTAATGAGATACGCTATAGCCAAAGAAAGAATGGCACTTAAAACAAATAGAACGAGGTACAAAAGGACTGTTCTCAGACCGATTCGCCTAAGAAGATTGCTATCTTCAATATTTGCAATTCCACCGAAAACAGCACATACAATAATTGGGATAATCATTAATTTAATAAGATTTAAATAAATATCGCCAACTACTTTTGTCGCAATGCTGAATTCTGGCGCAAAAAGACCAAGTGCTATTCCGAGAAGAAAACCAATCGCTACTCTCAAAAAGAGCGCCTGTTTGCTCATGATATTTACCACTGAAACCTCCCCCTGTGGCAGAATTTTGAGCGTTATTTTGTTTTAGGACTCTTAACTTATACCAACGAAAGCTAACAGTTCGAAAGTAAGAAGTTCACAAACAATTATATAATTTGAGATACTTCAACTTCCCACTCAAATGGTTTTTCTTTCTGATCAACTTGCATAGCAACAAAACGAGCTAATCCTGCAAGCATATCGGATTCACTAATCGTCACCTCAGAAAAACCAGTGAATGCCATAATCATTTCTAATATAATTGCGCCCGGCAAAATAACAGGAGCACGCTTAACTTGTAGTCCAGGAAGCTGGGAGCGCTCCTCTAAACTTAACGCAGCAAATCGATCAATCATGTCTGCTACTTGTCCACCACTTAAAACTGAAAGATGAACGAAACTTGAATCGTATGGATCAAGCTTATTATCAACAGCAACAAGAGAGGTCGCAGTTCCTCCAACTGCCACTAACCTATCGGGTCTTTCGATTTCGCTTAAAGTTGAACCAACCTCTTCGGAAATCCATGCACGTGCTGCATCTATCTCCTCATATTCAGGAGGATCATTTCGCATAAATAGTTCGCTTGCTCTTCTGCAGCCAATATCATAAGAGCGAACAAACTCTAAATTGTACATTCCCTCATCGTTATTGGGATTGTATTCTCCCACACTGATTTCGGTAGAACCGCCACCAATATCCAAAACCATGATGCGCTCATCAGAAAAATCGGTGCACACGCCCAGAAAACCAAGACGAGCTTCAATATCACCACTAATTACCTGTGGTTTTAAGCCTAGAGCAAGAAGCTTGTCGAGCAGCTCATCAATGTTGTCAACATATCGGGCAGCGCTTGTTAGGGTGGTTACTACAAAATCAATGTGCTCGAAAGTTTTTAGTTGAGCTATATATTCATTAACCACTGCAACTGTACGCTCAATTGCTTCAGATGTAAGAGACGATGAAACGAAACGTCCTTGTCCTAAGTCGGTAATCCTTGATTTTTTGAGAATTTGAGTAATAGATTCATCTTGAACCTGTGTAACACTCAGACGAGTAGAAACTGTGCCTATATCAATAATACCTATGTGATAATCCGACATCGTGTTTGCTCCTATTTTTCTTCCTCTTTTTGAGGGATGCTTCCTTTACTGGTGTCACCTACACCAAAAAAGAAGTCTAAAAATCTTGTTTGCCAACTTTCGGGGGCAGTACCAGAACCTTCTGGTACGCGCGCAGTTACTGCCGCAGGCTGAGCCGTTTTTGTTTCCTCAGGTAATCCTACAACATTCACTGAGTTTTCACCCGGCAAAACCATATTTAAATCTTCGCGTGCCTTATCTTCAATACCCTCTAAGGTTTGTAAATCTTTAACTTTTGCTTCTAAATCTTTATTTCTCTGAATATTTTCAAGATATTCATCCTGAAGTCTTTGGTTTTCCCTATACGCCACATAATAATCTTTGGCTGGAAAATAAAGTGCGGTAAAGGTTCCAGCTATTAGCACCAAAACTATTGCAAAGAATATAAAGTTATTTCTCAACAGGTTCGCTGATTTTTTAAAGAAGCCTGGTCCTTTTTTCTTTTGAGCTGCATGAGGATCATGGGCAATAAAAGTTTTTATACTTCGTATTGCCGAGGCAAGAGCGCCAAAAAATAATAAGATTCCCTTAACTAAGAATTTGAACGGTGAGGACGGTTTTGCCTCCTCACCGGTTTTCTCTTTATGTATCTTGTGTTTGTTAGTACCTTCGCTTAATGTATCTGTCTTTTTATTTACAGATTTTTTTGAAGCCTTCGGAATTTTTGCAACCCTAGGAGCTGCAGCTTTTTTGTGCGACTGTTTATCAACATGTACTTTTCTTGGAGTGCCCTTGGCTGTTCTTGTACGTTTATCAGGATGAACGCCATCTGATTTATCTGCCATAAACTACGTTTAATCTCCAATCAAGGCTAGAGATATCAAATGATATCTCTAGTTTATCGCACTAGCCTTCAGATTTATCTGTTTATATTATAGAAGGCTTTAACTCCAGGGAATTCTCCCTCATTTCCAAGCTCTTCTTCAATACGAAGCAGTTGGTTGTATTTTGCAACGCGCTCACTTCTTGCTGGAGCACCTGTTTTGATTTGTCCTGCATTGGTTGCTACTGCAAGATCTGCGATAAAGGTATCCTCGGTCTCGCCAGATCGATGAGAAATTACCACACCATAACCGGCATGTTTAGCTAAATTAATACAATCGAGCGCTTCGCTTACCGAGCCAATTTGATTCACCTTAATTAAAATGGCATTCGCAACGCCATTTTCAATTCCTCTGGCTAGGCGCTTTGAATTAGTAACAAAGAGGTCATCTCCCACAAGTTGGACCTTATCGCCTAATACCTCGGTAAGTTCAGCCCAACCTTCCCAGTCGTTTTCAGCCATACCGTCTTCAATAGAGATGATTGGGTATTTTTCAACCAGTTCTTTATAGTACTGAACCATTTCTGAGGCACTAAGATCTCGGCCTTCACCTTCAAGTTTGTATTTCTTTGTTTCTGGATCATAAAATTCACTTGAAGCTGGATCCATTGCAAGAACAATGTCTTCACCTGGTTTAAATCCTGCACGCTCAATCGCTTTAATAATATATTTCAAAGGCTCTTCGTTATCTTTGAGATTTGGAGCAAAGCCGCCCTCATCCCCTACCGCATTTGAAAGGCCTTCTTCTTTCAAAAGTGCCTTGAGGTGATGATAAATTTCAGCACACCAGCGAAGAGATTCAGCAAAACTTGAAGCTCCTACCGGCATAATCATATATTCTTGAAAATCTACCGTGTTATCTGCATGTGCTCCACCATTTAAAATATTCATCATAGCAACAGGCAAAACGTGGGCATTAGCGCCACCAATATAACGATACAGTGGAAGTTCTGCGCTTTGAGCTGCAGCAACGCAAGCTGCCATTGATGCACCTAAGATTGCATTTGCACCTAAATACGATTTGTTCTCTGTATCGTCAATTCTTATGAGTAGCTGGTCGATCGTCCTTTGATCGACTGCATCAAAACCTATTAAGGCGTCAGCAATTTCTTCATTTACATGAGCAACTGCCTTGCTTACTCCTTTACCTAAATAGCGTTCTTCGCCATCGCGAAGCTCCACAGCTTCATGTTCACCCGTAGAAGCTCCTGATGGAACTGCAGCACGACCAAAAGAGCCATCAAACAAAGAAACTTCTACCTCGACGGTTGGGTTTCCTCTTGAATCTAAAATTTCACGACCATATACATCAGTAATTTCGCTCATGTAGCTTACTCCTTCGTCTTTGCTTGTTGCCAGAGAGCTTCTTGTTCTTCAAGAGATAAATCTTGAATCTCTTGATTGTTATCCCATGCTTCCCGCTCCATAAATTCCCAACGTTTTTTGACTTTCGCGTTGGTTTTCTTAAGAGCGACCTCAGCATCAATACCTAATTTTCGACCTATATTAACTAAGGTGAAGAGCATGTCACCAAACTCAAGTTCAGCATCTTTTTGAGCTTGTGCATCTTTGAACTCTTCAACTTCTTCTTGAAACTTTTTCCAAACATCATCAACAGAATCCCACTCGAAGCCAGCACTTACTAACTTTCGTGAAATTTTTTGTGCCTGCATGAGTGCCGGGAGACTTTGAGGAACCGAAGCGAGAAGACTTTCTTTAACCGCTTCACCTTTATTTTTCGCCTTTTGTTCCTCGAGTTTTACTTGATCCCATAAGGCAAGCACTTCATCGGGGTCATCGGGAACCTCGCTCATATCTCCAAATACGTGAGGATGCCTGCGGACCATTTTATTGGTAACGCCTTCTATCACGTCGTCGATAGTGAACTCATGAGCATCGGCAGCGATTTGGGATTGCAAAACGACCTGCTCAAGTACATCGCCTAGCTCTTCTTTTAGGTGTTCTATATCATTTTGTTCAATGGTATCCACAGCCTCATAAGCTTCTTCAATCATATTTTTAGCGATTGAAGCATGTGTTTGTTTGATGTCCCAAGGACACCCACCGGGCGATCTTAGAATTCGTATGACTTCAACAAAAACATCAAAATTCGGATGTTTAGGACTTTCTTCAGGCCTTGGTACCTGTTTCATAAAGCCTTTCCTTCCAGCAGCTTTCTTGATAAAAAAGTATAGCAAGCATCACAGACATTTATAATACACATCATAAGAAATGATATGCTCCTTCAATTTGTCAAATCTGGTCGCTATACTCACAGTAGCAGACAGAAAGGAGAGTGTTTATGGCATTTGGCAGCGTGAGAACTGCAGGTGAAATTGCTCAGAAGATTATGGAACATCTTGGTTTTGAATCCGAGCTCTGTTTAAGACAAATCTCTCCCAGATCGGCTTGTTCGCAGTGTGCCGACATTTGCCCTGTTGATGCGATTACCATCGAAAGGTCTAAAGTTCCTGGTTACATGGCGAATATGGAGCTTGACGAAGACCTTTGTATACAATGTGGCCTGTGCACTACAGCCTGCCCAACAGGGGCATTTTCGTGGGATAACCCAAATTTAATGCAGCTCAGAAATAAAATTGCAAAGCTTATCGCATCAGAAGATACTATGGTTTACATTACCTGTAATAAAACGGGTATTAAAGATTTTTCGCAAAGCGTCGTAAGTGTTCCCTGTCTTGGTATGATTCCATGGGAATTTTGGCTGTCACTCTCAAGTGATTTCGAAGGAAAATTTTCGGTCTTCTTGCCGAACGGACTGTGCGAGAATTGCGAAGTAAGCACTGGTGAACGCATGCTTATAGAAGAAATTTCACAGGCCGAAGAAAGCTCTGGGAAAGCAATTAATCTTGTTGATGATAAACGTGAATTAGAGTTTTTCAAAAAAGCAAAGGAAGAGGGCTATGATGCCTCGAAACGAGGATTTTTTACGGGACTTAAGGATGCTTCTAAGCAGCTTGGTTCTCTTGCAATAGAAACAGCAATTGGTAGTGACCCAAATATTGCTCGCCCTCGCTCTGCAGCAGAACGTTTTAAAGAGCAGCAGACTCTTGTAAAAAATCAGAAGCAGGTTCTTGAGGAAATTGAAAAAGCAAAAGAAGAGGGTCGTGACCTCGATGAAATAGAGATGGATTCGCTTTCGCTCGTACCACTTGGTTCAAATGCAATCCTTACTCCAAGAAGAAAAATTCTCCTGGAAGTTTTAAAACGACACCCAGAATACGCTGAATCCTCACCCGTTATATTGCCAACGGTAAACAACAATTGCACCAACTGCAATGCGTGCGCCTATATGTGCCCAACTGAGGCAATTACGATTGGCGATAAGGGCATACAAATGCTCTCACGTTTTTGCACTGGATGTGAATTGTGTAAAGAGATATGTTTTCCTCACGCAATAAATTTTGAACTCAGAAATGCTTTAGTTTTTAATGACACGGAACCATATCCACTGCGAGAAGAAGCAAAAGATACAAGCGATTTAGACTCCAACCCAAACCTTGCACCAAAGCCATCAATGACAGCTTCAAGCTATCAAGGTATAGGAGGCATTCATCCTCAAAATCTTGAAGAGCGATTATTTAATGCTGACAAAAAAGAGTCCGATGAAGTAGTTGCAGATGCAGCGGATTAATAGTTCTCTTCGCTTAGACTATCGGCTTCTTCATCAGAGCCGCCCATAGTCGAAAGGTAAGAAAGCGTTTGTTCAATTAAGCTCTTATCTTTTTTGATAGGAGCTTTTAATTTTTTGCTCTTTGGATAATAAAGGGCGTGCTTTGACTTTAAGTTTTTAAGAAGTTCAGCATCCTTAATTTCAAGACCTTGTATAACAAGCTTGCCCTCGATATAAGCAAGCGAACTAACGCCTAGACGCAATGCTCTAATCTTAATTCGCTCTCGATCAATTAGATTTTGTCCCGCCTCTTCGAGTGGGCCGAAATCATTGATAAGATCATCTTCAATTTCATCAAGCTTGTCGAGCGTTTGGGCACTTGCAAGCCTACGATACGCGCGCACTCGTTTGTCAGCATCAGGAATGTATTCTTCACTAAAGTAGTAATCGACCGAAAGATTAAGCGCTACCTCGCGCACTTGAGTATCGCCCTCGCCCCGAGCTTCTGCAATAGCCTCGCCCAGCATTTGGGTGAAAAGGTCAAAACCTACTGAAGACAGGTTGCCAGATTGCTCTGCTCCCATAAGCGAGCCTGCGCCACGGATTTCTAAATCGCGCATCGCAATATCCATTCCGCTTCCTAAATCTTGGAATTCTTCAATCGCAGTCAGGCGATCAACTGCTTGCTGGGTCAAAGATTCCCCTGGCGGAAACATAAAATAAGCATATGCTTGTTCGAAACCACGGCCTACACGACCTTTGAGCTGATAGAGCTGGGCTAAACCTAGACGTTGAGAATCTTCAATGATTAGGGTATTGGTCTTTGGATTATCAATACCAGATTCAATAATTGTTGTTGCAAGCAAAACATCTATCTCACCAGCTGCAAAATTTTCCATAACGCTTTCAAGTTCACGTTCGCTCATTTGTCCGTGAGCTATTCCTACGCGAGCCTCGGGAGCTGCAGAGTGAATTCGCATAGAGGCATCGTCAATAGTTTTAACTCGATTGGACACATAATAAGCTTGGCCGCCACGTTCGACCTCACGCCTGATTGCGCCTGAGACGATATCTTCATCCCACTCACCCACATGGACTTTAACTGGGCGTCTATGCTTTGGTGGGGTCTTAATAAGCGACATCTCGCGAACGCCGCTCATTGCCATCTGCATGGTTCTTGGAATTGGTGTTGCCGATAAGGTCAAAACATCAAGCTGCTCGCGCAAGGTCTTCAGCTGCTCTTTGTGCCCAACACCAAAGCGTTGCTCCTCATCAATAATCACGAGGCCCAAATTATGGGGATTGACATCGTTTGAGAGAAGACGGTGCGTTCCAATTAATACCGACACGCTTCCTGTAGCAAAGCCCTCAAGTGCATCTTTTTGTTGCTTTGGAGTTCTAAAACGTGAAAGAACTTCAACTTCAATATTAAAGGGAGCAAATCTTTCGAAGAAGGTTTGATAGTGTTGCTGTGCCAAAATGGTCGTTGGACACAAAACCATGACCTGCTTTTCATCTTGAACTGCCTTAAATGCAGCCCTCATAGCCACCTCGGTCTTACCGAAGCCTACATCACCACCAAGCAAGCGATCCATAGGTTTATCGGATTCCATGTCGGCTTTAATGTCGGCGATAGCTCGAATTTGATCGGGAGTCGGCTCGTAGGGGAAAGCCTCTTCCATTTCTCTTTGCCAGGCATTATCGGCTGAATAGGAAAATCCCTTAACCGTAGATCGGCGAGCATATAAATCAACGAGATCAAATGCTAACTTTTTGGCAGACTTGCGAGCCTTAACACTTACGCGTGACCAGTCCGAGGTGTTAAGACGCGTGAGTCGTGGTTGATCGCTATCAGGACCAATGTAGCGCGTTAATTTGTCGACCTGCTCAAGCGGAACATAGAGCTTGTCACCATGTGCATACTCCAATAAAAAGTAGTCACGCTCAAAGCCTCCGACCTCTTGGCGAACTATTTCGTTGAAGTGCGCAATACCATGGTTTGAGTGGACGACATAATCGCCTGGTTTAAACGGAAACGTTATGTCTGTAATGTCTATGTTTGAGCGCGCTGCACGTTTAGCGCTTCGATGCGTCACATCTTCAATTGAAATAAGGGCTAACTTAGCTGAAGGGATGACAACACCTACTGGAACAGCGCTATCGTTAAGGGTAACTCTGGCTTCAGGCAAAGCGCGTTTGTTATCTTCACCTTCCAAGACCTCTTCAAAAGGAATTGAAAAATTGCTCAGAGAAAAGCGCATATGTTCGCGCGCCTGTCTATCTGGAATGGTAAGTACGCTTGCATAATCAAAGTCCACAAAAGATTTTAGTCTTGTAAGCAAGCGATCATCTCGTCCACTTACTTCAGGACGTTTGACTTCGATAGTGACATCAATTTGGCTTCCTGAACGCAAAATAGACAGGAGTGTTAAACGCTGCTGTGTACCAAAATCTAAGTTTTTCGGATTGATATACAGTCCATCTACATCAATTTTGTGAGCCTTAGCTCGCGCTTGAACATCTTCAAAAGCGCGCATGGCATCGTCAAAAAGCGCTCGAGGTTCCGCCAAGATGACAAGCGCATCTTGAGGTATATAGGCAAGCGGACCAAGCGCGTCGGGATACAAATATGGCAAATATATATCTTGTCCCTCAAATGCAATGCCTTCTCGCAAGCGCTCCAAATCATGGGCAAGAGCATCATCTTGACTTGCTTGTTTATAGAGGAGCTTTTGAGCCAGCGACACTGCCTTTTGGTCTTTGGGAAGCTCGCTTACGGCGAAAGCTCTGACCTCATCGATATCGTTAATGGTCTGAGATGTCGCTGCTATCATATTGCGCATACGCTCTAGATAATCACCGAAAAATTCAAGTCTTACAGGATTTTGTGATTGAGCCGGCCAAATATCTAAGGTATCGCCACGATGCGAGTAGCTGCCTTGCGTACTCAAACCATCGGCCGAGCTATATCCCAGCTCATTGAGGCGTGAAATAATTTCATGTATCTCATAGCTTTCATAAACTTTTAGAACAAGCGGACTTACATAATTACTATGAGGAGGTGCAACTTTTTGTATGAGCGCACGAGTTGAGCACACCATAATTTTTGCTTCGCCCTGTGAAATCTTGTATAAGGCTTCACTTCTATTTCCGACTAAGCGCGCATTGAACTTAGAAGCATCCCACGGATAGTCTTCCCGCTCATAAAAGCGCAAAACTTTATCTTGTCCCAAATAAGTCGAAAGCGTTTGAGCAAAACGATGCGCTTGCTCTTCTCCCGAAACAACAACAATGCTTGGCCTTGGATTTTCTATAAACTGAGCCGCTACTATTAAAGGGCGCGCAGAATGAGCAAGCGAAACGCGGACATCTTGTGTCTTGCGCAAAAGATTTAAGAGTTGTAGGTAGTCTTTGGACTTCTTTAGTTGTTTATTT
>JAUNLE010000040.1:0-12847 GCA_030532415.1 Coriobacteriia bacterium
CAAGCCCTATTCTATCTCCGGCTTTAATGTCAAAGTTTACATCGTCAAAGATAAGCTTGCTTCCAATTGATTTTGAAACATGTTTGAAGGTGATGACCTGTTTTCCTAGTCTTGAAACCGATAGACTTTTAAGCTCAAGAGCATTTCTAGGAGGAGGGTCTTTCGCAAGCATTTCTTTTGCTGCATCAATTCTAAAGCGCGGCTTTTTTGCAGCGTCAGGCAAGACGCGCGAGAGCCAGTAGAGCTCTTTTCTTAAAAAGTTTTGTCGCTTTGCCTCAGCCTTTAAGGCTAGCTCTTGGCGTTCTGCACGCTGTTGTATATAGGCAGAATAGCCACCTTCAAAATGTTCTACCTTCCCGTCATGGACCTCCCACATATCTAGTGCAAGAAAATCTAAAAACCAGCGGTCGTGAGAGACAACGAGGAGCGCTCCGTTTCCCTTACTCCACCTGTTTTTAAGGTGGCGTGCAAGCCAGTTCACGGTTTGTATGTCAAGGTGGTTCGTTGGCTCATCAAGTAATATAAGGTCATAGTCGCCCACTAAGACCTTACATAAATCAACCCGTCTTCGCTGGCCTCCCGAGAGATTTTTTACCTTTTCTTCCCAGTTGATGTCTGCGATAAGTCCATTTAAAATAGCGCGTATTTTAGGATTGGACGCCCATACATATTCAGGGCTTAAAGCGAAAATATTGCGAGTGACGCTCAGTTCTTCATCAAGGTCATCATGTTGTTTCAGGTGGCTAAACGTGGTGTTGTTGGTGTGTAAAATTCTCCCACTGTCAGGGCTTATTTCTTTCGCTAAGAGTTTTAAGAGAGAAGATTTACCTTCGCCATTTGCTCCAACAACACCAATCCTATCGCCCGTATTAAGGCTAAAGCTTGCCTCATCAAAGATGACTTTTCCTGGATATTGTAAAGAAATTTTATCTGCACCAACTAAAAATGCCACAATTTTCCTCTGTAAGTTTTTAATAGGGTATAAATAGCTACTAAGTATTACATCATCTAGGAGGTCCGTATGCAAAATTTAGGTAGCTATTTAAGTCGTGTTCACGAGATGCACCCTTTAATTCATAACATCACCAATTATGTAACCGTGCATGATGTTGCCAATGTAGAAATTGCTGCAGGAGCATCTCCTGTTATGACGGATGGGGCGCTAGATGATGTGCGTGATATGGCGCGTTTAGTGAGCGGCTTAAATATCAACATTGGAACTCCTCGTCAATCGTATGAAGAGGTATGCATGGCTGCTCTTAATTCTGCTGCAGAAACTGGAGCGGTGATTGTGCTCGATCCAGTAGGTGCAGGTGCTACCGCATATCGAAGCGAGCTTTCAAAAAAGCTTTTAGAAACGGGAAAACTTACTGCGGTAAAGGGAAACATTTCCGAGATTGGTGCACTTTTTGGTGGGCAGGGTAATACCCAAGGTGTAGATGCAGATCTTGCCGAATCGGTACATGAAGAAAACATCGACGAGGTCGCCAAAAAGCTTCAGGCCTATGCTGCGCAGTATAATCTTATTATCGTTGCAACCGGCGCCATTGATCTTATCGTGGATGCCAAGCAGGCATATGCCGTATATAACGGAACACCCATGCAATCCGAGATTACCGGTGCAGGTTGTATGCTATCAGGCATCCTCACCTCATATTTAGCTGCCAATAAAGACGATATGCTTGCTGCTGCATTAGCTGCTGTGTGTATGTTTGGTATTGCAGGAGAGCGCGCAGAACAGCTCATGCTTGAGTATGGTCGCGGTAACGCAAGCTTTTCAAATTATCTTATTGATGAAGTGTACTTGATGGATGCAGAACGCTTGGATGATAATGCCGATTTCGAACAACGATAAGACGCGCTTGCGCTCATCACTTTTGCTTTACGCAGTCAGCGATTCGCAGTGGCTTAAGGTAGATGAGACGCTTTATGATGCAATTGAGCAGGCGATACGAGGTGGCGTAAGTTTCGTGCAGGTGCGCGAAAAGCATATGGATACCGATGATTTGATCGAGCTTGCAAAACCACTGGTAAGCCTTTGTGATCAGCACAAGGTCCCCTTTGTTATCAATGACGATATACGTGCAGCTAAAAAACTTGGTGTTGGTGTGCATATTGGCCAAGACGATGCCAGCTTAAAGGAGGCACGTGAACTTTTAGGGGACGATGCAATCATTGGTGTTTCGGTCCAGACCTTAGAGCAAGCACAAGAAGCTCAGGCGAGCGGGGCAGATTATCTAGGAATTGGGTCTTTAGTTTTCACCCCAACAAAGCCCGATGCCAAAGTGCTCAGTATAAAACAGGCTTCACAGATAGCTAGAGCAGTCGATATACCAACTGTTGCAATAGGTGGTATTAATCTTGATACGCTTGATACCTTATCGGGCACATTCTTTGATGGTATTGCGGTAGTATCGGCTATTTTTAAATCAGATGACAAACAACAAGCAGCAAAGGAGCTTAGGTGCAAAGTTCAGCAGATATTAGCGAGATAAGTTTAGCAGGCGTAATTTTTGATTTTGACGGTACGCTTTTTGAATCAATGTATGTATGGGACACCGTATTTCATGATTATCTAAAAAAGCATAATATTCCGGCCAAGGAAGATCTGAATAAAAAAGCATTTACTATGTCTTTGAGCGAGGCAGTTTCTTGGTTTAAAGAAGAATACATGATTGAAGACTCTATAGAGAAGATCAATGAAGACCTGTATTCTTATATTACCTACCAGTATGAACACGTGGTCATGCCACGAGCTGGGGTACTTGAGCTTTTAGAATCAATGAAGCAACAAGGTATTAAGATGGCAGTGGCCTCTGCTTCTCGAAAACACGAGCTCATGCTAGCAATTAACCGCCTTGGTATTGCCGATTATTTTGAAGTGGTCTTGTCGGTCGAAGATGTTAAGCGCGGAAAAAAATATCCAGACATATTTGATATTGCACGCACTCACCTGGGCACTCGCCTGGTGGATACCTGGGTGTTTGAGGACAGTTATTTTGCAATGAAAACTGCTAAAACGAGGGGCTACAAGGTCCTTGCAGTGAAAGATTCTTTAAGTGCAGATAGAGAACAAGAAATTCGCGAAGTTGCCGATGTGTATATTGATTCCTTCGAGCATCTTAAGACTCGATATATGAAAGCCCATGATGAAGTAAGCCCATACGTGAACGTTAAAAGTGTTGTTTCAATTGCAGGATCTGATTCTTCAGGCGGAGCAGGCATACAAGCCGATTTAAAGACCTTCATGGCTCATGCCGTTTTTGGCCAAAGTGTCATCACCTCTGTCACTGCTCAAAATACCCTTGGCGTTCAAGGCGTTGCAGACGTTCCGCCACATTTTATTGCTACGCAAATCGATTCAGTCTTCCAAGACATTCATCCCGATGCGGTAAAAATTGGCATGCTTTCCAACCCCGAAATTATTAAGGTGGTAGCTCAAAAACTATTGGAGCACAAGGCAAAACACATTGTACTCGATCCGGTACTCGTGGCGACTTCTGGAAGTGCGCTCATTCAAAAAGAGGCAATTGAGCTTTTGATAAGTGAACTTTTGCCCCTTGCTGAAGTGATAACTCCAAATATCTATGAGGCAGAAATATTAAGTGGTTTTGTAATCAAGTCAAAAGATGACATGCTTAAGGCGGCAAAACAAATTCGTCGAACGACCGATGCTGTCATTATGATCAAAGGCGGTCACTTAGAAGGGCGTGCAGACGATTTAGTCTTAGATGGCGAGCGCATCTACTGGCTTGAAGCTCCACGAGTTGATAATGAGAACACCCATGGTACGGGCTGCTCGCTTTCAAGTGCAATCGCTTCGAATTTAGCAAGGGGAGATGAGGTGCTCGAAGCAATTAAGGGTGCGAAAAATTATGTTTATGGCGCGATAGAGGCAGGTCTTGATATTGGCACGAAGCGCGGGCCCCTTGACCACCTGTATCAGTATCGATAAGGGCAGTTTAGGCACTTATGATACAGGTATTGGTAGTTTCTGGATCAAATCAAGAAACGGATCTTTCCCTACTTAAAAAGCTTGCAAAAGAGGCAGACCAAATATGGGCAATTGATAAGGGCGCAAACTTGTGTGCGCGCGCTCAGCTAGATGTATTTGCCTATGTAGGCGATCATGATTCGGTTTCAAATGAAGGATTTGAGTTTGCGCGTGCACAGGCAAAACATTTTTTTGAATTTAATTCATTAAAGGACCATACAGACTTTGAGCTTGCCCTTGAAAAAATACATGCCGTAAATGATGAAAGGGCACTAGATCTTACCATTACAAATTTTTGGGGTTCAAGGTTTGATCATATGCTTTCGGCACTTGGAGCGCTGCTCTCTTATGAGCATCTTCGAGTTCATATTGTTGAAGATGAATTTGACGCATGGATTGTTCGCTCTTCAGATGAGGCTCAACTTGTTTTAGAACATCAACAAGGCAAAACATTTTCAGTGCTAAGTTTTGACGATGCTCTGCGTATTTCTCTTGAGGGCTTTAGGTGGAATGTACGTGAAGAGTACTTTACTAAACTTTCGGGTCGGGCCGTCTCAAATGTAATTCTTGATGATAAGGCAAGTTTGCGCGTGCATGAGGGCAGCGCCCTTGCGTTTTTATACAAAAACGCGCACTAAATAGCGAGCCTTATGTGATACGTAAAAAAGACCGCACACGTGCGGTCTTTTGCGTTTTTCCAGCGTGTTTATTGGAGAAATAAACTATAAAACTAAGAACGAGCTACCTTACCTGCTTTAAGGCATTTTGAGCATACATTCATTTTCTTAGCATGTCCATTAACTACAACCGTAACGCGTTGAATATTTGGCTTAAAAGTTCTATTGGTCACACGGTGAGAGTGTGATACATTTCTACCTGCAACAGGCTTTTTGTTGCAAATTTCGCATACTTTACTCATGTGAGGTTTCTCCTTATACACGCGCTTTGAGAGCATTTATAAAACCAAGCGCAGTTAAATTAGCTTTGGTAATATATCATACATCGATGTTGTTTGTTAAGGTTTTCTTTTATAACACACCAATACAACAAAGATGAGTCTTCCGCTTTATTGAAAACCTACATACAATACTACACAACTGCGGTAAACTTAGTAAAAACTCATCTAAACGTGTGAAGACGCGCTTTATTGTTATAGCTAATAAGGAGCATGCATGTCTAAAGATATTCCAGGTGGATTAAGTATTTCGAATAATGCAATTGCCGATGCAATAGGTCATGAGGCCATGGAAATATATGGCGTGGTTGGCATGAGTGCACCAAGCCTGCAAGATGGCATTGCGAAAATCCTTCCACAATCAAAATATCGCCGTGGCATTATCGTAAGCGATGGCGAAACAGGTCCAATCATTGACTTATACGTTGTTTTAGAATACGGCACAAATATTACTGCAGTATCAGAAAACTTGCGGGACCGCGCTGAATTCGTCTTAAAAAATATTTTCAGTATTTCAGCTGATGAAATCAATGTTCATGTCCAAGGAATGAAAGTCAGAAAGTAATGATGTTATCCCATACTATTAGAACAAGCTTCGAGACAGCTGCGCAAGCTGTTAAAGTAAGAAGTGAAGAAATCAACCGTCTTAACGTCTTTCCAGTTCCCGACGGTGATACTGGAACAAATATGTCTCTTACCTTGGCATCAGTTGTAAAAGAACTTGAAAGCTTATCGGTCAACGCAAGTCTGCAAGAAGTTTGCCAGGCAATCATTCACGGCTCACTCATGGGTGCTCGTGGAAACTCAGGAGTTATTACCTCTCAAATTTTACGCGGCCTCTCAGAAGGCTTTGCTGAAATTGAAGATGATGAACTTACGACCAAAAAACTTGCTGCCATTTTTAGAAGGTCAGTTAAAGTAGCTTTCCAAGCAGTAAGAAAGCCTGTTGAAGGAACTATTTTAACGGTTTTAAAAGATACTTCTTCAAAAATTGACAAGATGGATCGTCAGAAGGCCAGCTTAGAAGAAACTCTTGAGGCGCTGGTGGCTGCTGCCTATGATTCTGTTGCACACACACCCGATTTTCTTCCCGTACTTAAAGAAAACGGCGTGGTAGATGCGGGTGGTTATGGTCTTGCAATCTTTTTTGAGGCATTCGTTAACGCAGCCTTAGGAAAAGAGAGCGATCTTAGTTTAATTTCGAGCTCTTCAATGACGGTAGAAGATGTTATTAATATCGAACTTGATGAAGACTGGGAAGGAAGCGAATTTACGTATTGTACGGAATTTTTATTCCAGGCAAAAGGTATTAACGTTCCCGAGATTCAATATTTCTTGTCAACCATGGGAGATAGTGAGCTTTTCGTTGGTACTGAACCTATTTATAAGGTGCATGTACATACCGACACCCCAGATCAAGTCCTAAAATACATGCTTGAGCGTGGACAAATTTTCGAAGTCCATATTCATAACATGAATCTTCAAGCGCAGGATAGAATTCAATTGCTCGAGTCTGAAAAGGCAGCCGATGGCAATCAAGCAGGCGAGCACAAAGAGCTTGGTTTTGTTGCCGTAGCATCAGGAAATGGAAATGAAGAAATTTTGCGTTCGCTTGGTGTTGACTGGATCGTAAAAGGCGGCCAAACGATGAATCCGTCTACCAAGGATTTACTTGAAGCAATTGAATCGGTAAACGCCGATAAAGTTATCGTGCTTCCGAATAACAAAAATATTATTCTTGCAGCTCAATCGGCAGTTCAGGCTTCAAATAAACCAGGAAGTGTTGTTCCTACTTCTTCAATTCCTCAATCCTTTAGCGCACTTTTTGCCTATGATGCAAGTTTGGACTTAGAAGATAATGTTGAACTTATGACAGAAGCGCTCAATGTTGTACATGACATTGAAATCACAACGGCCGTTAAAGAATCTACGAGCGCCGATGGTAAAAAAATCCATGAGGGAGACATCATTGCAGTTATTGATGGTCGCATAGATGTGGTTGGTTCAGACTTAAAATCAGTCGCTCTTGAAAGTATCAAACAGCTTCAAGAAAAGATTGATGGAATTACTCTAACCGTATTAGCGGGCGATGATTTAGCAGATGATCTCTTTGAAGAAATTAACTCATCAATTGAAGAGGCTTTTGAGGACTTAGAGCTTGATGCACACCGCGGCGGACAGCCTCTGTATCCTCTCATTATGTCGCTTGAATAAGGTTTTGGCATAGAAGCCATGTCAAAAATGCATCTACAAAAAGAAGCCGTCCAAATCCTAAGGACGGCTTCTTTGTATCAGAACTCGACGGCAGCCCGCTATGTTTCATCCTCACGCGCAAATCTTTTGCAAAAGCTTTCAATTACAACAGTTAAAGACCTTTTGTGGCACATCCCTTTTAGATACCTTGATTTCACTAAGCTCTCTACGATTGCCCAGGCAAACATAGGTGAAGAAGTAAGCATATACGGAGAAATTTATAAGCTTGAACACAAAAAACCACGCCCAAAGCTCGATATTGTTGAGCTCACCTTAGTCGATGAAACAGGCACCTTGCTTATAACTTTTTTTAAACAACCCTGGCTTTTCGAGCAGTTTAGAGAAGGAATGAAGCTGGTGGCAAGCGGAAGGCTTAGCTTCTCATATGGATTTAAACGGCTTAACAATCCGTTTTTTGAAATTATCGATGAGTTTAGCCAGGGTGAAAATCGTGTCATGATGCTTCCGATACACAAGAGCACCGAAGGAATTTCACTTGCTTGGATACGGCGTATCATCTCGAGTGCTCTTGAGGATTTTTCTCAGCTAAGAGACCATATTCCTGCACAAATACGGGTGAAAAGAAAGCTGATGTCTTATCAGCGGGCGCTTCGGGCAATTCACTTTCCTTCTTCAAACGATCAAATTCAAAAAGCTCGCGAACGTCTAGCTTACGATGAAATTTTAAGTCTTTTGCTTGCCTTAAAACTCAGGCGCTCTCACGTAAACGATCAGGTGCAAGCCTTCAGTCATACCCTTGAAGGAAGCTTTTCTCGAGCGCTTAGCGCCGCGATGCCCTTTGAGCTCACGCAAGATCAAAGGGAGGCAACAAGTCGAATTTTAGCTGAAATGCACGAGCCCCTTCCTATGAGTCACATGCTTTTAGGAGATGTTGGAACAGGTAAAACAGCAGTTGCAAGCCTGTGTTTTGGTCCTGTGGCAGATAGTTTGAGCCAGGCAGCTATGATGGCTCCAACTTCGGTTTTAGCAGAGCAATATGCTCGAAAAATTGGCCCCATCTTAAACGAAGCGCGCATTTCATGGGCGCTTTTGACGGGCGCGAGCTCCCAAGATGAAAGAAAACGTATTCTAGCTGCTCTAAAACAAGGAAGCTTAACGGTTTTATTCGGGACCCATGCCCTTCTAGAAGATGATGTTGAATTCAGGGCACTCTCTTTAGTTATCATCGATGAACAGCATCGCTTTGGCGTAAACCAACGAAGCAAGCTGCGCAATAAGAATCCAGGAGCTGACCTGCTCCTAATGAGCGCAACACCAATTCCTAGAACCTTGGCTTTATCCGTTTATGGGGATATTTCAACTTCGTATTTAAAGACCAGACCAAATCCTGGCGCAGGAGTGAGCACGAGCATTTTGCGCTCGCAGGATAGAGGAATTGCCTACGACGCCATAAAAAATGAACTCAAAGAGGGCAGGCAGGCCTATATTATTTGTCCTTTAGTTGGCGTGAAGCCTTCGCCAGACGATGCAAGCGAAATCGAGGATATAGCATACAATCGCAAAGAAAACCCTAAAGCAGCCGCACAAGAAGCTGAATTTCTTCAAAAAAAGGTTTTCACTGAGTATAATGTGGGGCTTTTAACGGGAAAGATGCGTCCGGCCGAAAAACGAGCTATCATGGACGACTTCAATCAAAAAAAGATAGATGTTTTGGTATCGACAACTGTTGTGGAAGTTGGTATTGATGTACCAAACGCAAGCATCATGATGATTGAGGATGCCCATCGTTTCGGTCTTGCACAATTACACCAATTGCGCGGTCGTATTGGGCGAGGTGACAAGGCGGGTCACGTGTATCTGATGACAAGAGATGTATCAGAAAAAGCCCTACAGCGCCTCTCGGTGCTTGAACGTTATTCAGATGGTTTTACCTTGGCAGAAATGGATCTTTCTATGAGAAAAGAAGGCGAGCTTATGGGCACGCGCCAAAGTGGAGATCCTGCGCTTAAAGTAGTTGACTTTGTAAATGACAAGCACCTCATAAATCAGGCCTACCAAGATGCTCACGCAATATTATCTGAAGACAAAAACTTGGTTTTGCCAAAACATAGAGGCTTACGACAACATATCATTGATGAGTACGGAAATGTGTTTATAGAAGTTACAGGATAAGTATGAGAATTATTGGCGGTAAGTATAAAGGCATTCCTATCGAGGCTCCAAAAGGCCAGGATACGCGTCCAACCTATGATCGTGTGCGTGAGTCTTTAGCTTCTATTATTCTGGCTCAAAAAAACAACGACTTAGAAGGTCTGTTTGCACTTGATGCCTTTGCTGGTTCGGGAGCCGTGGGCTTTGAGCTGCTCTCGCGTGGAGCTCAGGCTGTATTCGCATTTGAAAAGGATAGAAAAGCTCAGCAAACGATAAAGAAGAATGCAGCCAAACTATCCTTGACTGCAGACGAATGGAAGCTCTTTGCTGGCGATATTTTAAGTGCTGCAAAAACAGATCGTCTAAGTTCGCTCATCGTAAAGCCTTTAGATATTGTTTTTCTTGACCCGCCCTATGCATACCACGCACATGATCTGTCTGAATTAGTCGACAACTTAGACGCTAAAGGCCGCCTTGCTCAAGATTGTTTAGTGATCTATGAGCGTGAGAAGCATGCAGATTCGCTTGAGCTTAGTCATTTCCAAGTAAAAACAAGCAAAACTTATGGTACAACGGTCCTAGACGTGTTTTTGAGAACTAAGGAAATACATGCAGAAGAAACGCTTAATTAAGGTACTGGTACCTGGTACGTTTGATCCAATCACCAACGGACACCTTGATGTTATTCGACGTGCTGCTAGTTTGGCAGACGAAGTTGTGGTTGGAGTTGCAGCTTCATTCGAAAAACGCGGTGGTCCTACTTTTGAACTCGCCGATCGCATTTATTTTGCTCAAGAAGCCACCAAAGATATAGAAAATGTAGAGGTTGAAAGCTTCAACGAGCTGCTTATTGATTATGCGAATCGAATTGGTGCGAAGGCTATCGTGAAAGGGCTTCGCGCGATGACCGACTTCGAATATGAATTTCAGATGACGGCAGTCAACTTCACCTTAGACAGGCAAATTGAAACGATTTTTATTATGTCAAACCCTGAATATTCGTATTTATCTTCATCTATTACTAAAGAACTTGCGAAGTATGGTGCTCAGGTAAGCGTTTTAGTACCGCCTGTAGTTGAAAAGGCGCTTCATGAATTGTATGGTAAACCAGATGAGGCAAAATCAAATAGGACAGAAGCACTAGCTCGCGCGCTTGCAATGCAGCCGCGCTTCAAAAAAGATATAATGAAGTAGTGTTTTCTGATATTATGGATAAAATGTAGTTTAATCGCCCCATAAGGGCATAAATTTTTGACTGCTATGGAGAGGAACCCTTTATGACGGGCATTGACATCATGGACTTAATTGACGACTTAGAGGCCGTAATTAATGAGTCAAAAGGTACCCTTATGGGAGGAGACCAAAAGAAGATCATCGAAACCGATGCGCTCTACGATATTATCGATGAAATTCGTGCAAACTATCCCGATGAATTAAGAAGTGCACGTAGAACCTTAAAAGAACGCGACGAGATGCTTCAAGCTGCCGAGGTTGAGGCAAATCGCATTATTAACGATGCTAAAGAGCAGGCGCTCATCATTGCCGGTGATCAAGAAGTCGTTCGCCTAGCACAACAACGTGCTGATGAAATTATGGAACAGGCTCGCGAAATGGAACGCGAAACACGCTATGGCGCAGAAGACTATGCCGATCAAGTGTTCGCTTATTTAGAAGAGAATGTAAATAAAGTTGCATCTTCGCTTGCGCGATCTCGTGAACGCCTTAATCAAACTGCCGAACAATACAACAAACAGAATTGGTAATGCAAGAAATAATCATTCCTTTGCGCCCCGACCTACATGAGGTAGGGGATGCATTCAACAAAACAGGCCACCTTGAGCTTGAATCTTACATGGTGGGAGAAAAAACATATAAGCTGCCGCATGGGCTGGACTATGACCTTATTGTTTCGCACACAGGTGAAGGTATTTTAGTAACAGGTATGCTTACGGGCAAGGCAGTAGGCGAGTGCGATCGCTGTCTTGAACCTGCCTATTTCGATATTGCAGGTGAAGTAGAAGCGTACTACTTCTTTGAAGAGCCAGGCGAAAACCTCGATTTAGATGAGGATGAATACGACATGGTTTCGCCTGATGAAACCATCGATATTACAACTCCGCTGCAAGCTGCCCTTATTTTTGAAACACCCTTTGTCTTGCTTGACGATGAGGCTTGCAAGGGACTTTGCCCAGTATGTGGAATCAATCTAAACACCGCACCAGCTGATCACAATCATGATGATGAAATGATGGATGCCAACCCCTTTGCCAAGCTTAAAGACTTTAAGTTTGATGAAGAAAACAAGAAAGAGAACTAGGGTTTCGGTTTATTAAAGCCAAGGTTTTTCTTGATGCTCAAATATCCCAGAAGACTGTGTGCTAACAGCGGCTTAGCAAGTTCAAGAGCCTCCTCTTGCGACTGAGCTTCTTCAATAAGCCAATGATAATACTCGATGATTGAGCTTGATAAAAGATGTTGCAGTCGAATATTGTGCTCCTCATTTAGGTTTTTAAGCTTCAGTTGTATTAGTGAAAAAGCTACCTCACCTAAGAGGCCTAGGCGCTGTAAGTCTTGCAAGAAATTATCGGAATGAGATCCTTTAGCTTGTATAACCACCAAGCGTAGGTCATCTCGGTTTTCAAAAACGAAGGCAATAATATTTTTGATAGCAGCAAGCTCTAAATCGTAACTTTGCTCGATACTTTGTCTTTCTAGGGAATACACATGCTTGCTTTGCTCGTAGGCGCTTACCCATTTGGAAATGAGTTGTGCACGCACGTCCTGGGTACATTCATCAAACAATTCGTATTTATCAGTAAATAAATTATAAATAGCTCCCGTTGAAAGCCCTGCTTTTTGCGCAATGTCTCTGATAGAGGCTCCCTCAAATGAGCGGGCTCTAAATTCAAGTTCAGCGACTTTTAAAATTTTGTCTTTTGTTGAAGGCGCTATTTTCCGCGGCATGCATCTATCCAAACCTCTATGTTTTTGATTAATTAGATTGTAATGGGTAAATTGAAGCTATGCTAATCTAAAGCTTTTAGATAGTAGAGGATGGGTCACATGCAAACTTTTGATGTAGCAATCATTGGCTTTGGAATCGCTGGAAAAACAATTGCTCAAGAGCTTGCAGCTGCTCATAAATCAGTGGTCATAATTGAAAAAGATGAACGGGTGCTCACCGGCTCTCGTACTCACGCCGCCTCTATACCCACGTATATACTTAGGGAGCTCTCGAAGGATACCCCTTACAACGAGGCGCTTGCTCAAAAACGAAAGCTAATAGCCGAACTTAATCAAAGCCAATATAAGGTGCTTGCTCAAAATGAGAATATAGAGCTTATCCTTGGTCAAGCTTCTTTTATCGATGAACATACCTTACATATTGATGCTCAAAATCCTGAAGATATTCAAGCTCAATACATCATTATCGATTCAGCTAGTAAAGCTCAGGGAAGAAATGTTCAAGGCGCATCAGAAAGCCGTCATGTGTTGACGGTAGAAGAGCTTTTAGAACTCGATGAGCTTCCCGA
>JAUNLE010000040.1:12857-13107 GCA_030532415.1 Coriobacteriia bacterium
AAGTTTAGGGATACTAGGTGTATCTTCCAGATCCCTTGAGCTTGCGAATATGTATGCTAACTTTGGGGCTCAAGTCACCATACTCAATTCTTCAAGCAAGCTTCTTTTAGACCTTGATCTCGAAATCATCGAGCGCCTCAAAGCCAATCTTGAACACAAAGGCATAACATTGCGGGATGAAAGTAGCTTTGAGCGCCTTTCAAATAACGAGAAGGGCCAAGTTCAGCTTCAGCTTTGCAACAAAAGCAAG
>JAUNLE010000041.1 GCA_030532415.1 Coriobacteriia bacterium
TGTTCTTCGGATAAAGCTCCTCTTGCGCTCATTCTTTCTCCAGCGCTTGAGTTCATGCTAATGCTCGGCATCATACGAACGCTTGCGAGCATACTAATGCTTGCGCGCATGCTTATGGATAATACAATGAGAGCGCTTAGTAGTGATAAGCCCTTCTTTTTGCATCTTGCCAAGCTCCTTTGACAGCGCGCTTCTTTCCACATTCAAATAGTGCGCAAGCTGCTGGCGGTCAAAGGGAATATCGAATTCTTTTGCTCCCCTTTTTATGGCCTCAGAGTTTAAATAGGACATAATCCGAGCTCGAATTGTTTTCGGTGAGGTGTGAAAGTTTCTAAGGGACAGCATTAAATTCTTGTTGAAAGAAATTTTCAGAAGGTTTTTTACGAGGCGCAAAGCCCACACCTCCATTGATTCAGCAGCCGCATAAAGCTTAGATGCTTGAATGAATAAGATCTTGCACTCTTCATTTGCAAGTACGTTTACTAACATAGGTTCGTCTTGCGCAAGAGCATAGGTTTCAGCAAAAAGCTTACCCGCCTCGATGTGACTTAGGACGGTTGTGTTTCCCCAAATATCGGTATTTTCGACCGTAACGCTACCCGAGAGCACCAGGCCAAACGTCTTCGTAGGCTCACCTGCATGCAGAACATGGTCGCCTTTCTTAAAAGTTTTCTTGTGCGCGCCTAGGGTTGAAAGCGCCGTGTCAATTTCTGAAGGCTGCATGCCTCTAAACAAATTTGTCGACGTAAGGAAGTATAAAAAGTCTGAATGTTTCATGAACTTCTCTTAATGTGGTTAAAACAACATACTTTACGAGACTATCTTACTAAGCTTCAAATATCAGTACAAGTTCGTGAGTAAGGATGCACATGGAAAATCAAATGTTTTGTTATCAGTGTCAAGAAGCAAACAGCAATGTTGGCTGCACAAAAATCGGTACTTGTGGAAAAAGGCCGGAAGTTGCCCATATTCAAGATTTACTTGTCTATGTAACCAAAGGCCTCTCTTATATCGCAATGAAATTAAGAGAAGAAGGTAAAGAAGTTCCAAAATCTCTTAACCACCACATTACGTACAACCTCTTTACCACTATTACCAATGCAAACTTTGACCGCGATGTACTTGCTGCCCGTGTTGAAGAGAGCCTTGAGCTCAAAGAAAGCTTGCGCTCACAACTTCAAAATCCTGACAATCTTCCCGATGCTGCTAGCTGGAATGGCACGCAGGATGAATTTGAAGCAAAGGCTGTGTCAGAGCAAGTAGGAGTACTTGCTACAAAAGATGAAGATGTAAGAAGTTTGCGCGAACTTATTACCTATGGTGTAAAAGGTCTTGCAGCCTATACTCACCACGCGAATGTACTTTTAAGTGATAACGAAGCAATTGATAGTTTCATCCAAAAAGCACTTGCTGCAACGCTTGATGACTCTTTAAGCGTTGATGACCTTGTCGCCCTTACCTTAGAGACTGGTAAGTTCGGTGTTGAAGGTATGGCACTCTTAGATGAAGCTAACACCAAAGCATACGGAAATCCAGAAATTACGAGCGTTGACCTTGGTGTAAGAAATAATCCTGCCATCTTAATTTCAGGTCACGACTTAAAAGACTTAGAGCAACTCTTAGAGCAAACACAAGGCAGTGGTGTTGACGTTTACACCCACTCTGAAATGCTTCCTGCTCACTACTACCCTGCTTTTAAGAAATACGAGCATTTTGCAGGCAACTATGGTAATGCTTGGTGGCAACAAAGAAAAGAATTTGACTCATTTAACGGCCCAATTCTTATGACCACGAACTGCATTATTCCTCCTTCGGACAATTATATTGATCGACTTTGGACTACAGGCGCTGCAGGCTGGCCTGGCTGCAAGCATATCCCAGGTGAAATTGGAGAGGCGAAAGACTTTTCTGCCATCATTGAGCAAGCAAAATCATGCGAGGCCCCACAAGAACTCGAGCAAGGCTCAATCGTTGGTGGATTTGCTCATGAACAAGTTTTTGCACTTGCCGATAAGGTTGTAGACGCCGTAAAGTCGGGCGCCATCAAGAAGTTTGTTGTAATGGCTGGTTGCGATGGACGTCAAAGAGGCCGTAACTACTACACTGAGTTTGCCGAGCAGCTTCCAGAAGACAGCGTTATTTTAACTGCAGGTTGTGCGAAATATCGCTACAACAAGTTAAACCTTGGCGATATTGACGGAATTCCACGCGTGCTTGACGCTGGTCAATGTAACGATTCGTACTCACTTGCACTCATTGCGCTTAAGCTAAAAGAAGTCTTTGAGCTTGACGACATTAACGATCTTCCTATTATTTACAACATTGCGTGGTATGAGCAAAAGGCAGTTATCGTATTACTTGCACTGCTAGCACTTGGTGTTAAGAACATTCACCTTGGACCTACCCTACCTGCATTCCTCTCTCCAAACGTAGCTTCAGTTTTAGTTGAGAACTTCGGTATTGCTGGTATTGATAGTGTTGAAAATGATTTAGAGCTCTTTTTTGCTTAACAGCTAGCTCTTTATTCTCTTAATGTTTGGTTGTTGCGCTTGTGCGAACTAAGCTCGGATTTGATTTTGACGAAGCGCTGCGTAAATTAAGAATGCAGCAAGTGCTTCCAAAACAAGTACGACCGCAATAAGCGCAACAATCGACACGGTATATAATCCACCTGCAATTACACCACCTAAAAGACCGCCAACTCCCACGAAGAGAGAGAACATGCCATAAGCTGTGGCGCGTCTATCTGAAGGCACCATGTCGGCAACAACCGCCTTCATCGTTGACTCTTGAACTCCCAAACATGCACCCCACAAAACAACACCAATCAAGACCAGAACAAGGCTTTCGCGATAGGCAAAAAATGGGATGAGGGCAGCCACAATAGGCAAGCTTAAAAGCGAGCGCGGACCAATCTTGTCGTAAAGCATACCTGCAAGAAAGGCAAATAAGCCATCGATCCCCATAGCAGCCGCGTATAAAAGCGGTACGGTAGCATCTTGTACCAGGCTTTTAGAAATCATGTGGTAAGAAACAATACCGAAGGTTGCCATACCTGAAAGCACGAGGGCACATCCCAGCGCATAGAGCCAAAACGCCTTTGAAAGCTGCACTTTTTCACGAGATTTTTTCTTGCTTTTATTTTTTGATTGAGCTTCTTTTTCGAGCACTTCTTCCTTGTGTGTTTCTAGCTTTTCATACACGGCAGGATTCGGAACCTTGTTTCTTAAGAAAATTAAAACAAGTACCGCAGCAATACCTGGAATAATTAAGGCTCCAAGAGCTACGCGATAGTCGCTTTGCGTAAGTGCCAAGAGCGCTGAAACGATTAAAGGACCGCCAACTGCTCCAACCTGATCCATTACTTCATGCAGGGCAAAACCCTTACCGCGCCCCACGGCTCCTGCGGCGTGAGATAACATGGCATCGCGCGAAGGCGTGCGTAAAGACTTTCCAAAACGCTCGAAGATAATAAGGAAGGAAACTGCGCCCAAGCTTCCTACAAAACCCATGGCAGGAACTGCAAGGGCGGTTATGGCGTATCCCCCTATGGCAAAAACCCAATACTTTAGCGTGCGATCTGCCAAAGGGCCTGAAACCAAGCGACCTACGAGTGCCGTTGCCTCCCCCAAGCCAGAAACCAAGCCAACAATAAAGGCAGTTGCTCCAAAGGATGCAAGTAAGGGGCCTTGGACTGCAAGTGCACCCTGGTACACCGTGTCCATAAGCATGCTTACCAAGCCAAAGGACAGGATGAACTTATAAGGTTCAAAGCCTAGCCGCTTCTTCTGAATTTTTTGCATCATCACACCGTTTCGCATGAGCTTATACGACCATGTAAAGCATCATTCTAAACTCAAATGTCATATTTCAATGTACAAAATTATGATTCATATACTTTCTATTCTTATACGAACGAAATGTAAAACGATGTTACATTTTCGTTGACAGTGTGAAGAAATGCTCTTATAATTCCTGTAATTTATTATTTATATGCGAGAATAATCTTAAATAAGCATCTTCATTTTCCGTAAAATAAGTGTATAGGAAAACAACTTATATGAAGCAATCTCAAAGTCATTCACAAAAGAATTTAAGCGTTACACGCTTTGAGAAAACTTGGCCTATTTTCTTCATTTTTCCTGCTGTGCTTTTTGTTATCTCGTTTATGATGGGGCGCTACTCGCTTACCCCGATTGAGCTTTTCGAAACTATTTACTATCAATTTACAGACCCTAGCATGATTGCAGATCCAAACCAGGCCACCGTATTATTTGACATTCGTATTCCACGTGTAATAGTCGTCATGCTTGTAGGGGCTGGTATTGGAACTGCTGGTGCCGCCTACCAAGGCTTATTTCAAAACCCGCTTGTCTCCCCTGATATTTTAGGAGCATCGGCTGGTGCAAGCTTTGGCGCAACCCTTGCAATACTTATGTTTTTGCCAACCTACGGCATTCAAGCCATTTCATTTTTGTTTTCAGTTATTGCGGTCTTTGTTGCAACGCGTTTTGAAAACGTCATGAAGTACCAGCCTATTTTAGCTTTGGTCTTAGGAGGCATGCTCGTTAAGAGCTTCTTTGATGCAGGTGTATCTATAACAAAATACCTATCGGACCCTGACGACACCCTTCCTGCCATTACGTTTTGGCTTATGGGAACCTTCAATGGAGTGAAACCTAAACATATCCTAGAAGTTAGTATTCCACTTGTAGTTGCTCTCTTTATACTTTTTATGAACAGACAAAAACTTAACGTTATTACCTTTGGCGAAACAGAAGCAAGCTCTATGGGCGTTAATACCAGACGCTTGAGAATCACAACGATTGCCGCCTGTACCCTTATAACTGCTTCATCCATTTCCATTTGCGGACAAATTGGCTGGGTAGGTCTGATTATTCCCCACCTTGCCCGCTCGCTTACCGGTCCAAATTTCCGCCAACTTCTGCCCATGTCGGCCATATTAGGCGCAAGTTTCTTACTTATATGCGACACGATCTGCCGAAATGCTTTTTCGGTTGAATTGCCTATTGGTATTTTGACCTCCATTATCGGCATTCCTTTTTTCGTAGTGATTTTTAAACGCAAGGCAAAGGAATTCTCGTGAATGAACTTAAGATTTCAAATATTCGTTCGGGCTACGAAGACGGTCCCGATATTGTTAAGGGCATTAGCTTTACCCTTACAGAGGGCAGCTTTACCTGTATTTTAGGGCCAAACGGATGCGGAAAGTCAACCTTACTTAAAAGCGTGCTTGGCTTCATGCCCGTACGAGAAGGCGAGGTAAGCTACAACCAAAGCATTGATGTTTTGCACCTGAAAGAAGAAGAGCGCGCGAAAATTCTTGCCTACATTCCCCAAGCACATAACCCACCTTTTCCCTTTCTTGTGCGTGATGTAGTACGAATGGGCAGAACCCCCTACTTGAATCGTTTGTCTAAAGAGACTGAAGAAGACCACGCTATTGCACAGCACGCTATGGAAATTACTAATATCTTAGACTTGCAAGAGTTCCCCTATAACCTGCTTTCGGGCGGCCAGCGCCAACTTGTCATGATTGCCCGAGCAATTGCCCAGGGCACGTCCTTTTTGATCATGGACGAACCTACAAACAACCTAGACTACGGCAATCAATACCGTGTTTTAAGTGCAATTTCAAGCTTAAGTAAGTCGATGAACTTAAGCGTGCTTATGGTTACGCACGACCCTCACCACTGCTTTTTTATAGCAGATCACGTGATTTTAATTAACCAGGGCAAGATTGTTGAGGAAGGTCGCCCTGAAGAAATCATTCATTCAGACAGTCTGACGGGCTTATATTCTTACCCTATTAAGGTAGCGGACATTGATTTTGGCAATACCATCTCCCGCGCCTGCATACCGCAGCGTATGGAGATGTGAACAACAAGAAACTAATGGAGAGAAACTTGTATTCAAAGGAGGACATATGAAAGCTAAAAAGCTTAGTTTACTCACTTTGCTGCTTTCGCTCATGCTGGTGCTCAGCGCTTGTGGTGCTAACGCAGGCGATGCACAAAAACCAGACGACAAAGCAAGCCAGGAAGTAAGTCAAAACGAAAGCAAAGCTGCTGAACAAGCTGAACCAAAACCAGCAGAAAAAGCAGACGAAAAAGCCGAAGCTAAGGATGCTGACACGGTAGTTATTACCGACATGAACGGAAGAGAAGTCGAGATTCCAACTCCCGACAAACTCAAGAAGGTTTACTATGAAGCTCCTATCGGCGAAGTTATGGTGTACACCGTTGATCCAAGCCGCATGGGCGGTCTTGTATCTACACTTAACGACAAGCAAAAGAAATATATGCCACTAGCTAAAGATCTTGAGGTCATTGCTCCTTTCAATAGCAAAGGCGCAGGTTTTAACACCGAAGAAATTCTTGCGAGTGGTGCTCAGGTCTATATTCACATGGGCCCTATGGGAATGACCGAAAAGAATGCTAAAGCTGCTGACGAAATGCAAGATAAATTGAAGATTCCAGTAGTTGTTGTAGACGGCACCTTCCCACAACGTGCTGAAGCTTACCGTTTCTTAGGCAAGATTTTTGACGTAGAAGAACGCGCAGAAATGCTCGCACAATACTGCGAAAAGACCTATAAAGAAATTACCGAAAAAGCCGAGGCAATCCCAGACGATCAACGCGTAAGGCTGTATTATGCAGAAGGTCCAGAGGGACTAAATACCGATCCTGAAGGCTCGGCACACTCTGCAATTTTCAAATACGCCGGTGCTAAAAATGTTGCAGATGTAGAACTTAAACCTGGAGTTGGTATGACTCCAGTTTCAATGGAGCAAATCCTTGAATGGAACCCTGACGTAATCTTTATGGGACAAATGAAAGATAATCCTTACGAGAAGATTATGAACGAACCACAATGGAAAAACATTAAGGCTGTACAGGATGGAAGGGTTTACATGGCTCCAAACATGCCTTTCAGCTGGATTGACCGTCCACCTTCCTCACAACAATACCTTGGTATTAAATATGTTGCGAATACCTTGTATCCAGAAGTTTTTGACTTCGATTTAACGAAGGAAACGCAAGAATTCTTCAAGCTTTTCTATCAAGTAGAGATTAGCGAAGATGAAGCGAATGAGCTTCTGAGCGCTGCTAAATAAGACAGACAATCAATCTCGTACCCTAGCCCGTTTAGTTAATCTGAGCGGGCTAGTTTTGTTTTGTAGGAAACTCATGAAAATTGCAATACTGTTGATTATAATAAATGCAGTACTTAGGAGGGATTTCTATGGCAAAAGTTAAGAAGGTTCGCAGTCAGAATATTCCATTCCAAATCACCCGCGATGTTACCAATGCTGAAACTATGGCAGCCTTGAAGGAATATGAAGAGATGAAAGCGCATCCTGAAAACTACAAGCGTTATTCAAACTTCGATGAAGCTTTGAAAGATGTTCTTAAATAAGTTACAGGTTTTTCTTCCATTTATAAAAACCGCTTCTGCTCACATTCATATATTTGCAAAGACGTTTAACGTCAAAAGAAGCTGAAAGTTCTAGGATTATTTCAAATTCTCTTTGTTTATAGGAACGAATTGTTGGTTCGCACCAACTCCCTTCACCATGTAACCTTTTTTTGCTCGAGCCTCAGCAATCTTTGCTTTAATCAATTCATCAATAAGTTCATCCTTACTCATATGTTCATACAGAGCATGGGACTTATTGACAGGCTTGGGTTTATTTGAATTTGTTTTTTGAGGAATGGAAACTTTGATGGAAGCTTTGTATGTACGAAGATAGTCACGTGCAGTGTAGAAGTTAATATTGTAGTGTTCGGCGGCTTCAGCTGTGGTCATTTCTCCCTCATAAATTCGCCGCCCAATGAGTAGACGTTCTTCTTTGGTGTATTTCATAGGTTTACCTTTTCTGCGGGTTGTATGTACCCCTGATGTCTACTTTCAGGATAGCACTGTAATGCACGTAAGTTTTTATGAAGTCAAATATACAAGGTTCACATACTTAAAAGACGAGTTCACGTTCAGTCTTTGTCACTAACTTTGCACGCTTGTAGACCTTAGTTGCCAGGTGGCACTCTTTAATGAAATGTTGTTTGTCTGCTTACTTGATGTTATAATGTGAGCATATTTAGAACATTAAAAGGCTAGAGATATGAATCACGCAAAAATAATAAGAGAAAAGATGAAAAATACTGGGGGCATCATTACCGCAAAAGATTTAAGAGCTTCTCATATCCCCTCGGTATATCTCACTCGGATGGTAGAAAAAGGAAAGCTTATTCGAGCTGATCGAGGAATATATCTTGATTCTACTGGTGACTATGATGAGTATTATTTCTTTCAAACAAAATATAGTGTTGCAATATTTTCTTATGTTTCAGCCCTGTTTCTTCATGGACTTACGGACATTATTCCAAATGAGCTAGAGGTTACGGTGTATAAGGGATATAACCCGCATCGAATCAAAGACAAAGCGAGAATTCATTATGTTACTAGAAACATATATGAACTAGGACTTACGGAAAGTAAAACGGCATTTGGAAATCATGTAAAAGTTTATGATGTGGAAAGAACGATTTGCGACATGATTAAAAACCGTAACAAAATAGAAGTAGAGCTATTTTCTAAAACAATGCATCGATATATACAAAGTCCAAAAAAAGACTTACACAAGCTTTATGAATATGCGTCTGAAATGAAGGTATATCAAAAAGTTAAAGATATTATCGAGCTGGTCTATGTCTAAAGAACAACTCAGAGCTGCCTGTCAAAAAATTTCTAGAAAAACAGGGCTAAGCTTTAACGCTATACAAACACATTATTTTCTTGAAAAGATACTAGAGAAAATAGCCAAGAGCGAGGAAAACCATAATTTCATATTCAAGGGAGGGTTTCTTCTTGCGAATGTCATAGGTCTTCATCAGAGAAGCACTGTCGATATCGATTTTTTGATAAGAAGTTTTGAATTAACGAAAGATACCATTAGACAGAAATTTGAGAAAATTCTTAACAACGATGATGAGATTGTTTTTGAGATACAAGGGATTGAGGACATACGAAAAGAAGACAAGTATGGAGGTTACCGAATTAGAATTCTTTGCAAACTCGAAAATATTAGACAAACTATTCCACTTGATATAGCAACAGGAGATCCAATTACTCCGAGTGAAATACGTTATAAATATAAAAGTGTTTTTGAAGACAAAAGTTTTGAAATTTATGCCTATAACTTAGAAACCATACTTGCTGAAAAACTTCAAACCATATATCAAAGAAGCGTATTCAATAGTCGAAGCAAAGACTTTTATGATATTCATATCTTATACAAATTAAATAAGGGAAAAATAGACTACAAAAATCTACATCATGCATTAAAAAATACCTTTGACTATAGGAACACAAGCTTCGAAATCGATGATATTTTAAGGATATATCAAAGTCTAAAAGGAAATGAAGACATCAAAATAAGATGGATTAAGTTTCAAGAACGATTCTCCTACGCAAAAGAAATCAATATAGATGATGCCATAGATACAGCGATAGAAATAATTAATTTGCTAGAGTAGCTAAATGTCACTCCTCACAATCCGGCTTATGAAAACCTCACATGAATCGAAAATTTAGCTGCATCTCTCACTCCTAATCGATTATTGATTAAAGAACAAAAGTGGACAAAAACGCAGATGATACTCCCCCTTTGACTTACGCTCATAAGAGAATATAAGTACCTTTTGCGCTATTATTTTATAAAACGTTTTTAAAAGGAATCATCATGAACAAACAGCAACTTTCTGCAAAAATTTGGGCTGCAGCTAACCGTATGCGCTCGAAAATGGATGCAAACGAATACAAAGATTTTTTACTCGGCTTTATCTTTTATAAATTTCTCTCAGACAAAGAGCTTGAATACATTAAAAGCATGGGTGCGGAAGAGAGCGAAATTAAAGAAATCCTTGATGAAGACAATAAGGACGAAGTTGTCTTTATACAGGAAGCGCTTGGATACTTCATTCCTTATGAACACCTCTATAACACCTGGCTTGAATCAGGGCAAGACTTCAATATTGCGCACGTTCATGAAGCAATCTCATCATTTGACCGCAACCTGTACCCTGGTCGCAAAAAGTTATTTGCAGATATTTTCAGAACCCTCAATACAGGTCTTTCACGTTTAGGAGAAAATGCTTCCGCACAAACAAAAGCAGTTCGAAACTTATTGGATCTCATTAGTGACATGCCTACACAACAAGATAATTACGATATCTTAGGTTTTGTTTATGAGGAGCTTATTTCTAAATTTGCAGAAAATGCTGGTAAAAAGGCTGGAGAATTCTATACACCTCATGAAGTTTCAAGCTTAATGAGCGAAATTGTTGCCTATCACCTAAAAGACCGAGAAGAAATAAAGATTTATGACCCAACGTCGGGGTCAGGAAGCTTGCTCTTAACCATTGGTAGAAGCATTGCAAAATATACCAATGACGATAACAACATAAAATACTACGCCCAAGAAAAAAACTTAAGCACCTATAACCTTACCCGCATGAATTTAATTATGCGAGGCATTAATCCATCTAATATTGAGACGAGAAATGGCGACACGCTTGAGGATGACTGGCCTTGGTTTGATGATAAAGATCCTCAAGGAACTTACGAACCCTTATATGTAGATGCGGTCGTATCAAACCCTCCCTATTCACAGAACTGGGAACCGGATGACAAAGAAGCTGACCCTCGTTATGCACGCTTTGGTTTAGCACCCCGCAGCAAGGCAGACTACGCCTTCTTGCTTCACGACCTTTACCACCTACAACCAGATGGAATTATGGCCATCATTCTTCCCCACGGCGTTTTGTTCCGAGGTGGTGAAGAGGAAAAGATTCGAAGGAACCTCATCGAATATAACCATATTGAAGCGATTATTGGACTGCCGCCAAATATTTTTTATGGTACAGGCATCCCTACCATCATTATGGTCTTGAAACAAAAGCGCACAAACACAGACGTGCTTATCATTGACGCTTCTAAGAATTTTAAAAAAGTAGGAAAAAGCAATGTCCTGCGAGCCTCGGACATTAAGAGGATCTCAGACACAGTAAACAACAGACTCGAGACTCCTAAATACTCAAAACTAGTGAGTTTGGAAGAAATTAGAGACAATTCTTACAATCTAAACATTCCGCGCTATGTTGATTCTTCAGAAGACCACGAAACTTGGGATATATATGCATCAATGTTTGGCGGCATACCAAAAGTTGAACTAGACGCGCTAGATAAGTACTGGAAAGCATTTCCTCAACTTAAAAAAGAGCTATTCCAAGAAATTTCATCCACTCATGTAGAAATGGCTGAAGACAGCTGTGAGTCTATTCTTGAAACCAACGATGAAATTAGAAACTTTAAACACAATTTCAACGAAGCTTTCAATGATCTTGGACAATACCTACATGAAAAACTGATTGTCCGTTTGAGTGAAGTTAATACCAATAGTGCAGAAACAGAAATCAGTGAGGAAATAACAAAAAGACTAAAAAATATTCCACTCATAGATGAATACGAGGCGTTTCAAGTTCTAGATGACAACTGGATTACCATATCAAATGATATTGAAAGCTTAAAAACCGACTTAGAAGACTTAGGATGGACTGCTCTTACGCTCGTAGACCCCTTGTTAGTTACAAAGACAAAAAACGGCAAGTCGTTTGAAGTTCAAGAAGGCTGGAAAGGTCGATACCTCCCCTTTGAACTCGTACAAAAACATGCCATGTCAGAAGACTTAGAGAACCTGCAGGACATTCAAAAGCAGCTTTCACAAAACACCAGTGAATTTGAAGAATTATTCGATAACTTAACAGAGGAAGATAAAGAAGACTTAAGTGGAGTTTTAAATGAAGACAAAAACGCCTTTAGGTCTTCAGAGCTTAATAAAGCTGTAAAAATCATAAAACAAGACTTAGCTGGAAATTCACCTGATGAAGATAGCATCGAATTCATACAGCTTAAAGCCAGCGCTCTTTTGGAGGAAGAGAAAAAACTTAAAAGAGAAATTAAAAACCTAAATGAAGCGATTCAAAAGAAGACCAAAGAAGTTTTGTCGTCTTTAAGCGAAGAAGAGGCTACGAAGATTCTAGCGGAGAAATGGTTCAAGCCACTAATTGATGAGCTATACACCCTGCCTGAAAAGGAATTAGGTAACCTTACAGCCAAAATTAAACTCCTTGCTAATAAATATAGTGAAACACTTGCTGACATAGATAACGAAATTCATGAGACTGAGAAACAGCTAATAGAGATGATTGACCAGTTAACTGGAAGCGAATCAGATATGTCAGGGTTACAAGAATTAAAATCACTGCTTGGCGGTGCTTAATATGTCAGAAAATTTAAAAACTGCACCTGATATCAGATTCAAAGGATTCACAGACGCTTGGGAACAGCGTAAGGCTTCAAAAGTCTTTATCATAATTGACGAGAGAGGCTATTCAGAACTTGCTGTGTTATCTGCAACGCAAGATCAAGGAATGATTTATAGAGAAGATTCGGGTCGTAATATCGAACACGATATTAAAAATGTTTCGAATTATAAACGAGTTATTCCCGGGAGTTTTGTCATACATTTAAGATCGTTTCAAGGCGGTTTTGCGCACTCACCTATATCAGGAATAACTTCACCAGCATATACAGTTTTCGCTCCTAGAAAGATTGTTTTACATTCTGACAGATTTTGGAAACACTGGTTCTCTTCCGAAAGTTTTGTAAGAAGCTTGCAAGTCGTTATATATGGGATTAGAGATGGTCGAAGTATAAATATTTCTGAATTTATGCAAACCTTTCAAGTCTTCCCGATTGTTGAAGAGCAGACTGAAATTGGTGACTTTTTTGATGGGCTAGACAATCTCATCACTCTTCATCAGCGTA
>JAUNLE010000096.1 GCA_030532415.1 Coriobacteriia bacterium
CTGAATCATCTCCCACCTCAGCATCTGCAGCTTCGGGGAATTTTTCAACACCTTGGTCGTAGTAAATTTCAGAACATGGACCGCACGGACCGGTAGGACCTGCCGCCCAAAAATTATCTTCATCTCCTAAACGAACAATGTGGTCTTCTTCAATTCCTAAATCTCGCCAAATCTCATAGGCATCATCATCAGTAAGATAAATAGAAAAATACAGACGTTCTAAAGGGAGATTCAGGTGTTTCGTTATAAATTCATAGGCATATTCGCAAGCTTGACGCTTGTTATAGCCGCCGAAACTAAAATTACCAAGCATCTCGAAGAAACTTAAGTGGCGACCATCAAGACCAATATCATCAATATCGGTAGTACGAACGCACTTTTGACAGGTAACGGCACCAACTGCATCCAAGTGCTTTTTGCCTAAGAAATATTGTTTGAATTGAACCATTCCAGCAGATGTCAAAAGCAATGATGGATCATCGGGAATGAGTGAAGACGAGGGCATGTGCTTAAGTCCCTTGTCTTTAAAAAATGTTATAAACTCATTGCGGATTTCGGACGATTTCACTGAAACAAGCTCCTTTTACTTACTATAAAAACACTGCAACAGATTATAAATTAAAAATGTCTTATTCGTTAGTATCATCCCTAGAGCTTAGCTTATTATCGTCTTTTTGCTTTGAGGAAGATTGTTTTCGCTGAGAGCTCTGCTGAGCACGAAGGGCTTTTTCTCTTTCTTTCCTCTTTTTTTCTTTTTGAACTTTTTTGTAATTAAAGTTTTTAATGAGTCTTTTGAGTCTTGGGGATGCAAATTCGCCCGAATAGTATTTTTGTCCACCGGTTGCATCGAATGCAGGAATAGGGTTTCCATTTTCATCATTAAAAGGTTTACCTAAGAAGATGCCGCCGTCTTCTGATACGAGCTGGCGTCCCGTTTTCTTCTCAAAGTAATAGGTGTAAAGCGATTTTGCTGCAGCAAGCAAGGGAACTGCAAAAATCATTCCTGGAATTCCAGCAAGGGCACCTCCGGCTGCAAGTCCAAGTATGACAAGCATCGGGTGGACCGACACTGCGGATTGCATAACTTTTGGTGAGATGAAGTTATCGGTAATTTGCTGAGAAGCAAAGCTTACAACTACCGTTAAGAGTGCGGTAAGCGGACTTACGAAAAAGCCAACAAGCGCAGCACTAATACCACCAATCCACGGACCGATAAATGGAATAATGTTCAACAGTCCTGTGAGCAGTCCTAAAAGTCCTGAATAGGGCACGCCTAAAATTGCATAGCCTATACCAGCAAGCGTTCCTGTACATGCAGAAGTAATTACCAAACCCTTAAGGTAGCCACCAAGAGAGCGAGCAAACACCGAGATCATAACCTCGAAGTTTTCAGCACGCTTAGGACCTGCAATTATCATAGATTCACGATGGAATTTTGGAAGATCCATGCTTAACCAAAACGCAACGACAAGAGACATGAACAAGGCAAATATAAGGTGAAAAAACGAATATCCTGCATTAATAACACCCGTGGCAAGGGTATTCGTAAGCCTTACTGCATTGGTTTTTAACCATGAAGTTGCCTGAGCAACTGCATCTCTTACCTCGGCACTGTTAAGTAAGTCGGTATACTGAACAGCATATTCATTGT
>JAUNLE010000097.1 GCA_030532415.1 Coriobacteriia bacterium
AGCGGACTCATCTTCATTCCAGACTTCGTCGCCGTCGTCTTCGTCGTCATCGTCTTCATCATCTTCATCTTCTTCAGATGCTTCAAACTCCTCATTCTCATAGTCATCATCGACTTCTTCATCAAGTTCATCATTAAATTCTGCAAGGTCTTGGAAGGCCATGTCGCTAAAAAGCGTAATATTCGTAATGATTCCGTTTGGAATTGAGTCTTTAACTTCAATGAGGCTATCTAAGAATATGTTTTCAACACCGTCAAAAAGAGAGGCGTTATCTTCTGCAGTCTCGCGAATGAGCTTTTCCAACTTTTCAACAGCTTGCTCTGGCGAATCGCTTTCTATAAGCGCGCCCATAGTTCCTGAACTTGCATCGAGAGAATCATACTTTTCAAACGAAAATGTTGCCGCGTAGAGCATAGCTGTCTCCAATCTAAGGTACTCAAAGGTCTCTTTATTTCTACCCTTGAATACACGAATAAGCGCCCAGAGTATGGTAGAAACATTAAATTTATGGCAAAGCTTTCATTTTTGTTACAGGATTTGTTTGAACGTGGTGAATTGAGCTTAAAGGCCAAATAGTTTAAGGAGTATAAAGCTCAGAAGAAAAACAGCAAAGAGTGCAATAAAGATAAAGTCGTGCTTGGTAGTTTGAAGCACGCGGTAGTGGGTGCGGCCCTCTCCACCAACATAACAACGGGCATCCATGGCTATGGCAAGATTGTCGGCATGTCTGAAAGCCGAAGCAAAAAGCGGAACAATAATAGGGATGAAAAGCTTAACGCGTTCAATAAAGTTGCTGCCTTCAAAATCGGCGCCGCGTGATGTTTGAGCTTTGATGATGTGTTCAGCCTCATTTGAAAGCGTTGGAATGAAGCGAAGCGCAATTGATAGCATCATAGAGATCTCATGAATAGGAAGACCAAGTTTAGAAAAAGGCATCAAGAGCGCCTCGAAGGCATCGGTTAGCTGGATGGGGTTGGTCGTAAACGTTAAGAGCGAACCTGCCAAAACTAAGTAGAAAAATCGTAGGGTATAGATGAAGAACGCTCGAAGGCCTCCACTGTTGATGCTGATAAAAGCAAATCTAAAGAGCTCGTCTCCCGTTTTTACAAAAAACAAGTTCATTAAACCTGCTATAAGCAAAAAGCCCATGATAGGTTTGAGAGATTTCCAAACAAGTCTAACAGGGACTTTAGAAATATAGACTAAGACAGATAAGACTACGAAGATTAAGAGATTAGTAAGAAAGTTGTCGGCGAAAAATATAAGCACCATGAATAGAGTCATGATGAAAATCTTTACACGGGGGTCAAGTTTATGCAGAAAAGAGCTTGCGTGATAATACTGGCCTACCGTTACTTTAAACGCCATGGTTCTTATCTTTCTTGTCTTTATATGCTCGAATTGCCTTCACCAGCGCATCTTTGGTGTATATAAAATCGCCAAGATCGACGCCTCGTTTTTGCAGTTCAAAGTAGTACTTGGATGCTTCAGGTAAGGCAAGCCCATGTTTTTCAAGCAGCTCTTGTTGGCTAAAAATTTCAGAATTTGAGCCAAAGGCAATGCCTTCTCCGCGACTCATAAGGAGTATTGAATCTGCGACTTCTGCAATTTCATCCATAGCATGTGAAATCATCACAATCGTGGTGCCCT
>JAUNLE010000042.1 GCA_030532415.1 Coriobacteriia bacterium
TATTCGCAAAACTCATAAATCCCCTTTTATTCTATACAAAATATTTTTTTTTTTTTTGATAAATATAGATAACGCGGTGGTCATTTGAATTTGAAACAAGAAAATCGAATGCTAGAAATCATATGAAGGCAAGAATAAACGCCTGTATAAAGCTATTTGTGTCTGCCCAATATTGCATGAAATATCAAAGAAGGATACATTATTCTTATTGGAGTTAGATTAAAAATTAGATTGTGGGGAGTATCATGGCAAAAATTCCTAGCGAAGTACAAGATGCATTTAACAGAATCCAAGATTGTGTTTTCGCAACAGCACGCAAAGATGCACAACCTAACTGCAATATTGTTGCAATTAAAAAAATTATCGATGATGAAACCCTGTATTTATCAGACCAGTTCTATAACAAAACTCTTAAGAATTTAGAGGAAAACGAGAAGGTTGCAGTCCTATTTTGGGATCAAGATGGAGCATACGAGATTTACGGAACCGCTCGTTATGTAAACGAAGGTCCTGAGTTTGAAGAGCATGCTGCATGGTCTAACGCAGTACTTGAGCAAATTGGCGTACCTGCAAAATCAAAGGGTGGCTGCTTCGTACACGTTGAGGCTGTGTATTCTTCAATTCCTGGCCCAGACGCTGGAGCACAAATCGCTTAGTGCGTGAGCTTTAGATTTTTTGACTTCCTTTGAGAGCCTTTGGCGATACATATGCTAAAGGCTCTTACATTTTTAAAAGATTGTGTGCCACGGCATACTCAAAGAGTTCAGGTTTTGAATGCAATTTAAGCTTATTCATGATTTTAGATTTTTGACTTTCAACTGTCTTCACCGAAACCGAAAGCCTGTCAGCAATTTCTGTATTGGAATAACCTTTAACCGCAAGGGTTACTATCTGAGATTCACGCGGGGTAAGCGTGGTATCGTTTGGATTAACGCCGTTAAGCGCATCTTGGACAAAAGCGCCCAACATTTCTTGGCAAATATAAATTTCTCCGCGTGCAGCCGACCTTATCGCATTAAAAAGCGACTCGTCTGAAGAACTTTTTAGTACGTATCCCTTGGCGCCCAAAGCCATTGCTTGGCGTAAATATTCTTGCTCTTCGTGCATCGAAAGGATCACAACTGCACTTGGATTAGCTCTATCGGCAAGACGCTCAAGTGCCAACAATCCTGTTTTTGGACCACCCATCGAAATATCAGTTACGAAAACGTCGGGATGAAGTTCGGCAACCTTCACGATTGCCTCTTGTGCAGAGCACGCAGTTCCTATGACCTTCATATCTTCCTGGGCATTAATAATCATTTGAAATCCCTGGCAAACCACCCGATGGTCATCAGCCAAAACAATATCAATCATCCAGGTCTTCCTATCTCTTTAGTCCAGATTAAGAACTACGGCAACTGTGGTTCCCGACCCTTTTTTAGAGTCAATGTTAATCTTGGCGCCTACTGCATTCGCGCGCTCTTTCATACCTAAAAGACCTAAGCCGCCGCCTTTAATCTCGGGGTGTTCAAGATCAAAACCCCGTCCGAAATCTTCAATCTTCATGCAGATGCTCTTATCTTTCAATGCAAGACTTACTTTCAGCTTGTCAGAGCCAGCGTATTTACAAGCGTTGCTCGTGGCCTCCTGAAATATGCGATATAAAGCAAGTTCACGGTCGGGGTTAAGTTGTCCGACCTCTTGAATTGACTGCTCAACCCGTATGTTAAAGAAGCGTTCGAGCTTTTTACATTCCGCTTCAATCGTAGCTTTCAAGCCCAATTCATCTAGGGATGCAGGACGCAGCCCCGATGCAATTGCACTGATGTGCGACAGCGCAAGACGCAGCTGCTCGTTTGCTCGATCAATTGCCTTACCAATTTCTTCTTGGGGCATATAGCGAGCTTTTCTTAACTCAATTTGGACAAGCAAAAGTTCTTGCGCGAGCCCATCATGAAGTTCGCGCGCAATGCGCATGCGTTCATCTTCTTGCGCTTTAATAAATCGGTGACTATCTTGGGCATACAAGGGTGAAGCCGACTGAGGATTTAGATGCCGAGCGCTTTGATTCGCATACTCATACCCCGTATAGTCAGCAGCAGCTTCTTGCACCCGCGCAAGGTCTTCATCAGAAATTTCAGTAAAGTTTCGATAGCCACACATGACTATGGCGCGCAAAACTTCAGACTCAAAAAGCGGAAATGCAGCCACACTTATAAGCTCTTCACCTGCAATAATGGGATACTGATACCAATTTTGAGCTGGGATGTCCTTGGGCGCGTTGTCAATAATCAAAGGGCTTTTAGTTTGCAAAACCAGGCCAAGAATTCCCACACCCTCGGGAAGTGAAAGGCGCTGGTAGCGCGTTGACTCATTTCCAGAAACGCAGTGCCAAGAATGGGAGCTTTCTTCAGGACTTGAAAAGACAGAAACGCCTACAAAGTCACAGCCGAAGCGCTCGCGTATTTTATCGGCAAGGCTTTGTCCAAGCTTAAGCCTTTCATCAAAATCATTGTCTGCCATACGCTTCTTTTTCAGCCCCTCTTTTCTTGGCACATCACGTTTTCCGAGCTTCGTTTAACTTAGTTCGTATTGTAAAGCCAGCCAAAACTAGCCCTGGTGCACATCCTCTTTTTTAAGATAAAGAATAGGCTTGCGCACTAAATACTTAATTGGTGCAGTAATACCGCTGAATAGGTGCACCAAACGGGTGAACGGAATAAGTGCGAAAAGAATCATCCAGGAAACCATGTGAATCTTAAAGGTAAGCGGAATGTCGACCATAAGGCTTACATCTGGGCGAAATACGAGGATTCCTCTGATCCAGGGCATGATGGTCACGCGGTAGTCAAAGCTGCCATCTATGTTAGAGAAGGTAGCCACAAGTCCAGCTAAAATGGTAAATCCTAGAAACACATACATGAATTTATCCATAGGAGAGCTATTGGCCTTCATGCGACTTGAGCCAGCATAGCGTCTTCTTAAAAGCATGATGGTCGAAAGTACAAGAACAATACCTGCAGGTCCACCAGCACCAAGCGCCAATGCATGGTACATCTCTTCAGTAATACCTACACTTGCAGTGAGTTCTGGCGGGATTAAGAATCCGCCCAAATGACCGAAGAAAACGAAAAGAAGCGAAAGGTGAAACAAGGGTGTCCAAATTCGCTCGTTTTTCTTATCAAGAAATTCGCTTGATTTTGCACTCCAGTCACGCTCGAAATACAAACGCCTTATAACCAATGCCACAATGAGGATGGTAAACGAGAGATAGGGAGCGACGCCCCACAGGAAAATATCAAGTGCGTCCACCTATACCACTGCCTTTCTATCTTGAGATGAAAGCACGTCTACAATTGCTTTGATAAGCAGTGCATATTCATCCATATCGGTTTCGGTAAGTGCTTCGTACAAAAGCTTAACATCGGCCTTCATTTTTTTCGCGAACTGCGCACGCATCGTGTCGTCTAGAACTGAAAGGAGTTCAAGAAGGGCAATAAGATTATCGGGCAAATCGCCTGACGAAAGAGCGTATCCAGCTTCTTCAAAATAAAGCGAGTAGGACATAAGATCCATGCGCTGGATGCTTGCGTCAGCTCGTCCACGACTGGTTAGAAAAAGACTCGTGCTGTTGCTGAAATCGAAGGTATCCACATAGGATGTTTCAAAGCTTCTAGGATTAGCCGCAAGCGCATACGAAGCAAAACGCTGAAGCGCCTTGCTTGCGCTTGAACTTGGCAGTCGGTCTAGTTCTTCTTGTATGTGCGCAAGCTTTTCGCGCCAGGCATCGTTTGGATATTCAAGCAGAAAAGCTGCATACCTAAAGAAATCAGCCTGGGCAAGCTGGTCTGTTTTTGAGCGGGCAAACTTTATCATGAATGCATACCCTTCTCGCATCGTGAGCACGCAAGCCCCGCACCATGTTGCAGCTCATGACCTTCGGTGATCGAATCTTGAGCTTTTGGCGGAATGTTGAAGCGCTCATCGTATTTAGCAAGGGCAAGCAAGCGATACATATCGTCAAGCTCGACTGCTGAAAACTCGCTTTCTGGAGCTTGTTCGCCAAACTCTTTTGCACGCATGTGTTCGCGCACCGTTACCAGGGTATTGATGATGTGTTCTACCGGTTCAGGGTCGCCTGCACTAAAGAGCTCGGCTAAGTACTGAACAGGAATGCGCATCTCGTCGGCTTGCGCCAAATTCTTGTGCGCTGCAAAACGGGTGTGAATTGGGCTCATAGGCGGGATGTACCAAACCATAGGAAGAGTACGATATTCCGCATGAAGTGGCAGCGCCAAATTGTATTCAGCAATAAGTTTGTACACAGGAGATTCTTGTGCTGCTAAAATCCATGCGTCCAAGATACCTTCGGCCTTGGCAGCTGCAATAACTTCAGGGTCGTGAGGATCAACGATTACCTCTTTCATCTTGCGCCAAATTTCCTTTGGATCTTTTACGCTTGCAGCCTCAAGAACTTTATCGGCATCATAAAGCAGTACGCCCATGTAGCGCATGCGACCTACACAAGTGTCGGCACATACGGTTGGCAAGCCACTTTCAAGGCGTGGGTAGCAGAAGATGCACTTTTCGCTCTTGTCAGTTTCCCAGTTATAGAAAATCTTCTTGTATGGGCAGGCTGGAACGCAGGCGCGCCAGCCGCGGCAGGTATCTTGAGAAATCAAGACCACGCCGTCTTCTTCACGCTTATAAATTGCGCCCGAAGGACAGGCAGCAACACAGGCAGGATTTAAGCAGTGGTTGCAAATACGAGGAAGGTAGCGCATGAAGAGGTCTTCCATCTCCATTTTAATTTCTTCGCCCACCTTGTTTGATTCTTGCAAGTTTAAATCTTGACGAGCATACTTAACGCCTGCTAAGTCATCGTCCCAGTTGGGGCCCCAGGTAATGTCCATGCGTTCGCCAGTCACTACTGAATGTGGGCGAGCAACTGGCTGGTGGTCAGTTCTTCCTGAAGAGATAAGCTTTTCGTAATCGTAAGTCCAAGGCTCGAAGTAGTCGTCCATGCCAGGTTGCTCGGGATTATAGAAAAGTTTTAAGAAACGCTTGATGCGACCGCCTGAACGAAGGCGAAGTTTTTCGCCCGTACCAAGCTCCCAACCGCCTTTCCAGGTATCTTGGTCTTCCCAATTTCGAGGGTAGCCAAGACCAGGACGGGTCTCGACGTTGTTGAAGTACATATATTCGCTACCCTTGCGGTTGGTCCAAACATTTTTACAGGTGATTGAACAGGTGTGGCATCCAATACACTTATCAAGGTTCATCACCATGGAAATTTGTGCTTTAATCTTCACGCCAGTCAACCTCTTCCATCTTTCTTACGACAACCAACATATCGCGCTGGTTACCAGTTGTTCCGTAATAGTTAAATCCATAACTCAACTGACCATAAGCGCCAATCATGTGCGTTGGCTTTACGTGGATATGGGTAGGTCCGTTGTGCGAAGAGCCGCGTGTCTTCGTAAGTTGAGTAAATGGCACGTTTATGTGGCGATCTTGCGCGTGATACATAAATACTGAACCGCGTGGAATACGCGAAGTGGTTGCAATACGCGCAGCTACCACACCGTTTCGGTTGAACAGTTCAATCCAGTCGTTATCCTCGCACGCAATAGCAGCGGCGTCTTGTTCGTTCATCAAGACGGTTTGTCCACCTCTAAAGAGGGTCAAGAGCTGCTGGGTGTCAAAGTACATACTGTGAGTACTCCACTTGTTGTGTGGGGTCAGGTACTTCAAGATAATTTCGGCCTTACCCTTTGGATCATGAGGCATTCTGAGCGGCTGATAGTCAAGAATTGGCTTGTAAGTTGCCAAGTGCTCTCCCCATTCAGCCATCAGTTCGTGATCTAAATAGAAGCTTTGACGACCCGTAATGGTACGAAACGGCAGCTTCTCTTCGATACTCATGGTAAACGGAGTGAAGCGTCTGTTAGTATTCGAGCCCGTAAAGATTGGCGTCGTAATAACCTGTTGCGGACGAATTTGAGTGTCCTTGTAGGTAATCTTGACGTCCTTTTTGCCTTCAGCAAGCGCGCTTAAGTTATCAAGACCGCACTTTTTCTCGAGGGCTTTAAAGCTTTTAACTGCAACGTTTCCGTTTGAGGTTGAAGAATTCAGCAAGACTGCATCGATTGCCTGCTCGGCATGGTAGATGGAAGGAAGCCCGTATGAAATAAGGTCCTTGTCTTGGATCGTGCCGTTTCTTTGGGTGATGAGCTCGTATTCTTCTTTGGCATCCCAAGAAAATCCCTTGCTTGCCATACCGTGGTCGCGCACGTTTGGACCAAGTGCAATCCACTTATCGTAGGTCTTGGTATAGTCGCGCACCACATGCACAAGCTGAGGCATGGTCTTTCCAGGAATCGCTTCGCACTCGTCGCGTGACCAGTCAAGCACCTTGCCGTCTGGTTGTGCAATTTCTGCAGGTGAATCGTGGTGAAGCGGTACGGCAACGATGTCTTCAAGCGGTTGTAAGTTTGCTTCTTTGGCAACCTTACTTACTGCTTCGGCAAGGGTGCGGAAAATATCCCAGTCGGTCTTTGACTCCCAACCAGGTTCAACTGCTGGTGAGAAGGGGTGGACAAAGGGGTGCATGTCGGTCGTGGAGATGTCGGTCTTCTCGTACCACGTTGCGGTAGGCAGCACGATGTCTGAATATAGCGCGGTGGTTGCCATGCGAAAATCTAAGGTAACAAGCAAGTCGAGCTTTCCGTCAAGATATTCATCACGCACGGTAATTTCTTCTGGTTCTGCCGCTCTAAATTCGGGCTCGAAAACACAGCTTTTCGCACCCAGTAAGTACTTGAAGAAGTATTCGTTACCTTTTGCAGAAGAACCAAGGAGGTTTGCACGCCATACAATTAAGTTGCGTGGGAAGTTTTCGGGTGCATCGGGATCAGCGTAGGCGAAGTCGATGCGCTTGTTTTTAAGCTCGTCAATCAGGTAGTTGTTAATGCCCGCTTCATCTTGAGCGCCCTGCTCACGAGCGTCTGCAATGATGCGTGCGCCCGAGCGGTTGAAGGTAGGATAGGCTGGAAGCCAACCTAGACGAGCTGCAAGAATGTTGTAGTCCCCACTGTTGCGATAACGAGGCTCGCGAAGTGGGCTTGCAAGATCTTTGGTGTCAATCTCGTCACTGCGCCATTGGTCGGTCGAGAAATAGTAGAACGAGGTTGCGTTTTGAAGACGTGGTGGCTTTTGCCAATCGCCCGCAGTCATGATCGTCGCCCATCCTTCAGCAGGACGAAGCTTTTCTTGACCTACGTAGTGGGCCCAACCTCCACCGTTTCGACCTTCAGTAGCGCAGAAGAGCACAAGATTTAAGACTGAACGATAAATGTTGTCGGCGTGATACCAGTGGTTAATACCAGCACCCATGATGATCATGGAGCGACCTTCTGAGGCAATTGAGTTGTCGGCAAATTCACGCGCAGTTTTTATAACAAGCTCAGGGTCAACGTTGGTAATTGCTTGTTGCCACGCTGGGGTGAAGACACGACTTGCGTCGTCGTATCCCTTTGCGCCATCGCCAAGACCACGGTCTACACCATATTGAGAAAGTAAAACATCGTGAACCGTTGCAATCAAAGCTTCTTCCCCATTTGCAAGGGTAAGTTTTCTTACAGGAACCTTGCAGGTGAAGACCTCTTCAGCATCTGATCCAAAGTAAGGGAATGCGACGTCAACCACGCTATCGTGAGCATCGATGAAGCTTAAGGTTGGGTCAATTGGATTGCCGCTGCGTGCATCTTCAAGCTTAAGATTCCACTTCGAGCAGTCTCCCCAACGGTCTCCCATGGTTCCATTAGGAATTACGTAGCGCTTTGAGTTCGCGTCGAATACGTAGTAGTTAAACTTAGGATTTTCTCCCGCTTCACCCATGTCAGAGGCATTCACGAAGCGACCTGGTTCGTAGTTTTCGCCACGCTTATCCAAGAAGATTACAAAAGGCATGTCGGTGAATTGCTTTGCGTAATTCAAGAAGAATGGCTCGGGTTTTTTCCAGTAATATTCATTCAAGATGACATGACCCATTGCCATTGCGAGCGCGCTGTCGGTTCCAACGTTTGGCGCAATCCAGGTGTCGGCGAATTCAACACTTTCAGCATAATCGGGAGCAACCGCAACAACCTTAGTGCCCTTGTAGCGAACCTCGGTCATGAAGTGTGCGTCGGGAGTACGGGTTTGTGGAACGTTTGAACCCCACATCATAAGATAGGCTGCGTTATACCAGTCAGAACTTTCTGGAACGTCCGTTTGATCACCCCAAATTTGCGGACTGGCTGGTGGAAGGTCTGCATACCAGTCGTAAAAAGAAAGTTGTGCTCCACCCATAAGCTGGTTAAAACGAGCACCCGCTGCGTAAGAGATCTGAGACATAGCAGGAATTGGAGAAAAACCGAAGTTTCTGTCCGGACCGTAGGTGTATGCCGTATACAGCTCGGAGCATGCAACGATTTCGCTTACTTCATCCCAGGTAGAACGTACCATGCCACCTAAACCGCGAACCTGCTTGTAGCGTTTGGTTTTTTCTGGATCGCTTGCAATACTTTTCCAAGCTTCATAAGCAGTCGGGTATTGTTTACGGGCCTTTCTCCACAATTCAGCAAGTTCTGCGCGAATGTACGGATACTTGATGCGCAAAGGGCTGTAGAGATACCACGAAAAGGTAGCGCCACGCGGACAACCTCTTGGTTCAAATTCTGGCATATTCTCTTCGGTTTCAGGATAGTCGTGGGCTTGATTCTCCCAGGTTACAATCCCGTTTTTAACGTAGATATTCCAGCTACATGAACCGGTACAGTTCACACCATGAGTTGAGCGCACGACCTTATCGTGCGCCCATCGATTGCGATAATTATCTTCCCATGAGCGGTCGCCCTTTCGCGTCTCTTGGTGAGCTTGCTTCGGGTTTTGCTCAGGGTCTTTCTTGTGTATGTGAGATAAATTCTCTTCCATAACTCCCCCTCAATTTAAAACGCGGCCTTAAAAGCTGCGCTTAACACTTAATTTCGGCGCTTTTACGTACGTACACCATCCAAGTAAGTACTGCGGTTGCCAAGGTAAATAAGGCTAAGGTAACAAGCGCAGTAGGATAACTATTACTAAAAAGAATTGGAACAATAAAAGCACCATAAGCTGCGATTGCAGCAGTAAAGCCCGTAACCTGCGCTGCTTGTTGACGGTCGCGGAAAATGTTTGGAACCATTCTAAATGATGCGCCATTGATAAAGCCTGTTGTCATAAAGAGCACCAAGAAGGCACCAAAGAATAGGGCGAAGTTGTTCACCTGGATACCTAAGATTACGGTGATGGTGGCAGCAAGCATGATAATTAACGATACAAAGGTAACTTTTGCACCCGAGTTGATTTTGTCAGAGAGCCATCCGCCAACAGGGCGAAGACCAGCACCAATTAAGGGCCCTAAGAACATCATGTATGAAGCGTTCACGTCGGGAAATACCTTGTTTATGATAAGAGCAAGTGCCATTGAATAGCCGATGAAAGATCCAAAACCACAGGTGTAAATCCAGGTCATGAACCAGGTGTGTTTATTCTTGAAGATAGCACTCATGTCTTTGAAGCTTTGACGAGGCATTGGCAGGTCATCCATGAAGAGTGCAACTAAAATCATGGTGATAATGGTTGGTATTACCCATACAAAACAAGCATTTTGAAGATAAAGCTGTGCTCCTTCTGGAGTAGTAACGCCAGAGCCAATACCAAGATTTATACCAATTACGATAGGTGTTACGAAGTAGGTTACGGCAACACCCAAGTTACCAATTCCTGCATTTAAGCCGTTTGCAGTACCCTTTTTTCTAATAGGAAAGAAATATCCAATGTTTGCCATTGACCCTGAGAAGACCGAGAGCGATAAACCTAAGAGTGCAAACCAAGCGGCGAATACCGTGAAGGAAGTGCTTGTGTCTTGCACAGCAAAACCAATGCCTATGAGTGGAAATAAGAGAATGAGAAGTGCGGCGAAGGTAAATTTACGTCCACCCATAATTGCTGGTAAGTAGGTACAAAAAAGACGACCCGTTGCGCCCACAAGACCAGGCAAAGCCGTCAATAAAAAGAGATCGGCCGAGCTAAAGCTAAAACCGGCTGCTCCTAAATTCGAGGAAACTTGCGCTGCCAAGGTACTAATAACAAAGGTAATTAAGAGTGCAATAATTGAGACGATGAGATTGCGATTGGCAGTTTTCTTACCGTACTTTTCCCAAAACACCTCGTTTTCGGGATCCCAATTCTGAATAATGTCTTTCCGACTTGGATTTTCACCTAAGTCTTTTAATGTGCTCGCTGCGATATCGCTCACGTTCCACCTCAATCAGTCAAAACTTTCACTTTCCAAAGAATCTCTTCCTGGTCTCGCAAAAAGCCTGATGACACAAGGAGATTCATCATCGTCCAGTGTATCATCCAGAGAGATAATGGAGCATCGGGGATTTACCTATTGCCCTTGAGTGAACTCCCTATTGAAGTATAAATGATGCAAACTTGCTGGTGGAAAGCGATGTGTTAGAAGTACCGATATACGGTAGCGTGGATAGAGAACTGCGTGGTTTTAGGGCGCGGTTATGGGATTGGTGGAAGAAGAACGGAGCTGTAATCTTTCCCTTCCATAACTGGAAGGTTTCATACAGCTCCGCTGCCGGGATGTTACATTCTAGTGGTTGAATTGGTGTTCCTACAAAATACACTGCACTCAAACAGACCCCTACGAAATTACATCACTCTCAAACCTACTTTAATTACCACCCACAATTCGACTACGTTGAGGCCCCTACAAAATTACACTGCTCTCAAACCTCTAGGTAGGCTTCTGGGTGGTGTTGGATCGTTGAGGCCCCTACAAAATTACACTGCTCTCAAACCTGTTGACGATTTAATACTTGATGAGGCGCCGTTGAGGCCCCTACAAAATTACACTGCTCTCAAACGAGCGATAAACTACCGTCAACAACCCTATCCGTTGAGGCCCCTACAAAATTACACTGCTCTCAAACTACGTTTTTGAGGTAGTACCGCTTCGGTAGCGTTGAGGCCCCTACAAAATTACACTGCTCTCAAACAATAACATCCTTATGCATACGGATGCCAAGCGTTGAGGCCCCTACAAAATTACACTGCTCTCAAACCTAAGAAACAAGTAGCCCTCATCTACATACCGTTGAGGCCCCTACAAAATTACACTGCTCTCAAACGATATTTGCCCTGGTAACTTCAACTGTTCTCGTTGAGGCCCCTACAAAATTACACTGCTCTCAAACTCCTTAGCCATTTATCAGCGTCTACAGCTGCGTTGAGGCCCCTACAAAATTACACTGCTCTCAAACGCCATTTTTTTCTAAAAGGCACTTAAATTACGTTGAGGCCCCTACAAAATTACACTGCTCTCAAACCTTGCTCCGTTTCTGGTTCTGTACCTGTAGCGTTGAGGCCCCTACAAAATTACACTGCTCTCAAACACCAAATCACTACTTAAAGCGATTTGCATGCATAAAAATGCATTAAGTGCCTGCAACACCGGTTTGAGAATGTATAGGGTCTCATGCTTTGCATTAGCATATTTCACAATGATTTGCATCAACGATATATCTCTTTTCTTTTGAAAGCATACTATGAAGGCTGCTTTCAATCATAATAAGATGGTATCCATGAGCCAAAATTGTATCTAAGAACTTATTCATCTCGTTATCAGAAACAATGCATCTTAAATTATACGTGATAAACAGCTTGTTTTTATCAAATTCCCTTACTAACTCCATGTAATCGATTATCTTTTCACAAAGCGAATCGTGGTCTTCAGCGAAGCTTAAACCACATGCTTTTATTAACGAGGCAAGAGTGATATTTGAAAAATTCACGTCACAGTTGAACGGAAAACTACTATCAATAAGGAACTTTTCAATTTCATTCAGCAACTCTAAAGACCTCTGATATTGCTCCCCTTGAAGAATAGACCTCTCTAAAGCTGCTGACGCCTTGTTTAGAAGAAGCCTGGTATTTATTTCAAAAGGGAAAAAATCGAGCAATAATTCTGCGAATTTTGACATGGGTTGAACCTTGTCGTCAATCGAGAGAACAGCTCGTCCCTCACCTCCTTTTATTTGTTGTTTAATATCAAGCAACAAGGCATATAGCAACCGAGAGTTTTCTATAACAAGCTCATTTACATAATCGTCTTCGGTATCAAAAACCTTGTTTATATCTGGATAAACAAATCTCATAGAATTACCAGCCCTTGGTTGCTACTGATTACGTCGCTTTTATGTTCACCAACCACAAATTCCATTTTTGAAAATTGTTTCTCTGTAATAGTCAATACCTGCACTATTCCTTTAGGTGGTCTATTTTCTCGTAAAAGTCTCTTAACTGAATTTTCAACAGTAGGTGTAGTTAATAACTTGCAGTAGACCGATTCCTGAAGCATTATGAAACCATTTTGAATTAAGAGTTTTCTAAATCTTCGGTAATGTCGTTTATCTTCAGTTGTAAGTACTGGTAAAT
>JAUNLE010000043.1:0-703 GCA_030532415.1 Coriobacteriia bacterium
CTCTGTTTTTTCAAGCTCTTCAATATCATGTGCTATGCCTTCAAAGACAGGCACTATCTCTTGAACCTTATTTTCTTTTAAGAATTCTTCTGCAGTTTTAAGTTGCTCTTCGCTAAAAATTGACACCTTGCATCCTAACTTACTTGTTCACCATAGGAGGAAAATCGACCTTATCATCAAGATCAGAAATAAACTGTACCATAAGCTTTACGGCATTTTCGAGGTCCGAGAGTGCTATCACTTCAGTTGGCGTATGCATATAGCGCAAAGGCACACTTATAAGGCCTGTTATTTTTCCGCCATTATTGACTTGCATAGCATTTGCGTCGGTTCCTGTAGGACGAGCATCTGCTTCTATTTGATATGGAATACCAGCTTTTTCTGCAGCTTCAACCAATTTGTCGAATAAAACAGGATCAATGTTTGGTCCACGAGTAATAACTGGGCCTGCTCCTAATTTAATGTCGCCATACTTGGTCTTTTCAATTTGCGGATAATCAGTTGCATGGGTAACATCAATTGCAATGTTAATGTCAGCATCAATTGCTTCACCAGAAGTTTTTCCGCCGCGCAAACCAATTTCTTCTTGAACCGTTCCTGCAAAGGTGTAATCGGCTTTTACGCCACCTTGGGCTTTGAGCTCCTCTAAAACACGCGCACCAATCCATACACAAGATTTATCATCAAAGGCGCGAGATACCGC
>JAUNLE010000043.1:713-11905 GCA_030532415.1 Coriobacteriia bacterium
AAAGGTTCCAATATCGCCAATGCGAACGCGCTTTTTAACTTCTTCTTTATCAAGCATTACATCAATGTAGAGCTTATCAATTGGTGTTACATCCTTGCGCTCATCTGCAGGAAGTAGGTGGATTGGCTTTCTTCCTAAAACGCCACGAAGCTTTTCAGTTTTGCCAGATCCGGTCGCATAAATATCGACCCTTAAGCCTGGTAGAATTGCTGCGTCCACGCCGCCAACCGCGCTAAAGTATAAGAAACCGTCATCATCAATGTAGTGAACCATAAAACCAATCTCATCAATATGAGAAGCAATCACGACTGATGGAGCAGAACCGCTTCCCTTAAGAAGCGCGTGCACCGATCCTAAATTGTCAGTCTTAATTTCGTCAGCGATACCCGAAAGTCGCTCACGTAAAACTTGAGCAACTGGCTGCTCATATCCAGATGGTGAGGGTTGTTCAATCAAATCTTGTAGGAATTGCTTGTCTTCTTTTTTCATTAGTCTCCTTCGGTCTTGGATTTTTATTAGCTCAATAGTACCCGTTTATGATTTTTTGGGCTCAGGCAAGGCGAAGTTCACATAACCTATAGCAAGGTCAACGCTATCAACCACAACCACAATACGCTGGCCTAATCTATAGCGTTTATTGGAGGACTCCCCAATCAAAACCTTCTTCTCATGATCGAATTCAAACCACTCATCCCCAAGCTTTCGAATTGGCAGGAGTCCTTCAGCAGTAGTCTCATCGAGGCGAACGAAAATGCCAAAGGTATCAAGACCAGTAACGATACCGCTAAAAGCTTCACCAATATAAGCTTTCATATACTCTGCGATTTTAATTTTTTGACTTTGATGAGCAGCTTCATCGGTTTCACGCTCCATTATCGAAGCGTGCTTGCACAGTTCAGGTAAGAGGCGAGTTTGTTCATCAAAAAAAGGATCTTTCCCGATTTTGTTATACAGGGAAGCTTTCAGTGAACGATGTACCAAAATATCAGGGTAACGCCTAATTGGCGAGGTAAAGTGACAATACGAATCCATGCCCAAACCATAGTGACCACTATCGTTTGGTGTATATTCAGCCCTTCTCATTGAACGAAGGATGGATGAGCTAATCAAGTACTCCTCGGGCCTGCCTTTGACGCGCGTAATAATATCTTGGAGGACATGAGGATTACCAACGACAACACCAGCTATTGTTTGACTGTCTGCTAGGTCGAATTCTTGCAGCAGCGGGATTAAACCCTCAAGCGCATCGGGCTCTGGCGCATCGTGAACGCGAAATGCACTTGGTATTCTGTGGGTATCAAGATAGCGTGCTACCGTTTCGTTTGCAGCAAGCATCGCCTCTTCAATCAAAGAAGTAGCCCTCGTGCGCTTGCGAATAGAAATACCAGTCGGCACGCCATCGTCATCTAAGATTACGCGCGATTCAACCGTATCAAAGTCAATGCCGCCCAAACGCTCACGACGCTCTTTACGTTTTTGAGCCAAGCTATCGAGCGCGCCAAACAGTTCAAGTATTTGACCATAACGCTCTGGTTCAGAGTCTTTAAATCGAGCAAGCGCTTCTTCATCTCGATTCAAAAGCGCGTCTACCTCGTCATAGGAAAAACGACCTTTTGAATGAATAACTGAAGGATAAAACTCGCTTGATACAATCTCGCCTGCTGCATCAATATGCATGAAAACGCTCATGGCAAGCCGGTCCTCGTGAGGCTTAAGCGAACAAAGCCCATTGGACAACTCTTCTGGCAACATGGGCAGAACGCGATCTACCAAATACGTTGATGTTGATCTTTGGCGAGCGCTTAAATCAATTGATGAAAGCCACGGTACGTAATGTGTAACATCTGCGATGTGAACACCTAAATCTAGACTGCCGTCCTCACGTACATTAAGCGACACCCCGTCATCGAAATCTTTGGCATCCGCTGGATCAATCGTAACAATAAGCTCATCTCGCAAATCGCGCCGTTTGGGGTCTAAAAGCGCCTCTTCAATATCGAGTGTAAGCTCGCGAGCTTCCTTAAGGGTTGCCTCATTAAATTCAGTTTCCAAACTGTGCGAGGCAATGATTTGCTCAATTAAAATGGACTTGTCGCTTTGCTCCCCTATCTTTCGCTCGATAGTGCACATACCCGCCGATTTTCGATTAGGGTACAGGGTAATGCGAGCATAAACAATATCTTCATCTTCTATATGAAGTTTCTTATAAGAATGGTCTGCAGGGTCCATAAAAAAGTCGTGGGCAAGGGTATCGTCAAGAGGAACAACCACGTTGATTACCCCATTTGATTCAAAGCGACCTACAAAGCCCTCATGTGCACGCTCGATAACTCGCACGACTGAGGCCTGCGGCCCCTTCGAGCCGTACTTTTCTTTTCGCACCGCGACCCGATCGCCATTCATAGCAGGGCCAATGAATTTTTTAGGTATATGAAAATCACCGTCGTGAGTTTCGACAAAACCAAAGCCTTTGCGGTTAATTCTAATTATTCCGGTTGAAAAATCCTGAGCTTTTGGTCGGCGACCCTTAAATTTCGATTTACGTTTCGCCCTAGCCATATATTTACACTCCGAGAAATGTTAAGATGCTGGTTCTTCTGGTGTAGGAGCTTCGCTTTCTTCAGTACTCTCCTCTGCGTTTGCAGGAGGCTCACTTAAAATATTGTATTGAGCTTCTTTAAGCCTCAGTGCAAGCGCATCAAGTTCAGCCTCGCGCTTTTTGCGCGCCTCTTGCGTAAGTTCCTCTTGTGCCCCAGGTGAATTGGAAAGATCTGCTATATCCAAAGAACCATGCTTGTCGATTATTGCCTGAAGAGCTTTTACCCCAGCGGCCAATTGTGTATCTTCGCCCTCAACATTCTTAAAGTTTTTGTTCATTTCAACAATGACATCAGGAAGAATACCAAGCTTGTCAACAGGATTTCCTTCAGGAGAAAAATAATGTGCAATGGTGAATTTAATACCACCGCCAAAGCTTAGAGGCTCGATAATTTGAACGGTTCCCTTTCCAAAGGTTAGGTCACCTACAATCAAACCGCGCTTGTGATCTTGAATGGCACCCGTAAATATTTCTGCTGACGATGCCGAATCGCTATCCACTAAAACAACCAAGGGCAAGTTCGTAGCTACTTTCCCATCCACATTGCGGATATCGTTTTCACCTCGGCCACTTCGAACATCTACAACCGCACCCGATTCAATGAAAAGTGAGGTGGTTTTAACCGCAGCATCCAAAGGACCCCCAGGATTTCCGCGTAAATCAACAATAAAACCTTGTGCCCCTTTATTATTTAAGTCATCAAGCGCTTCTTGTACTTCTTGAGCCGTAAGTGAGTTGAATTTATCTATTTGTATTAAACCAAGGCCTTCGTCAAGCATGCGTGATGCAACTACTGGATATTCAATTTTTTCAGTAACGAGGGTTGCAGTTTTTTCTTGGGATATTTGGCTGCTTTCTTCAACTGAAACCCAGGTGATTTCAAAACTGGTTCCCACTTCGCTGTGTAAAGCTTGCGCGACTTCCTCAACGGTCCAAGGATTGCGTCGCTCTCCATTAATCGCAAGTATATAGTCTCCTGCTTTCAGGCCAGCACGTTCAGCCGGCGTGTCGGGATAGACTTTGACCACATAGGCCTTGCCGTCTTTATCAGACATCACAATACCAATGCCGCCAAACTGACCTGCATTTTCATCTTGCATCGCATTGTATTCTTCTTGCGTATAGTAGCGCGCATAGCTATCGTTGGTCGACAATAAAAGACCAGATATTACGCCCTCGGTCGCATCTTCAAAGTTGCTTTTCTCTAAGGCTTCCTTGTCCAGCAAGCTCACAACCTCGTTTAGGCGTTCGTTGAGCGCATCGCTTTGAGAACCAAGGTTTTCATGCTCACCTGCCTGTTGGACGGCAACAGGAAAACCAAGGTTAAAAAAGGTATTTGAATTCTGTTTTCCAACAAACATACCGACCGAAAAAGCAGCAAGTACTAAAAATATTGCACTAATAATTGGAAGCAGCCGACTTGCTTTGAACTTAGAGTCTTGAGAATCTTGGTGTGGCGCAAGATAGGTTACCCCATACTCAGAAGGGTTCTCATTGGACGCGTCACGCTCATCTACCTGATGCGACTCAGTATCAAATTGTTCTACAGAGTCTTCCTCTCTAGCCATCTAGCAAACCCAAACTAAACTTTTAAGTAGCGTCTCATGGCGAGCGCTGACCCGAATAAGCCAATAAAAAGACCAATACCTAAGAGAATTGCATAAATAATAAGTATGTCTTGTGCATCAAGTACAAGCGGTAAAAATTGCAGGCTGTTTGTTACCGATGGGAACAAGAAATTGCGGATAAGTTCCAAAGAAACGATCGCAAAAAGGCATCCAAACAGTGCTTGTACGATACCCTCCATAACGAAAGGTCCGCGAATAAAGCTGTTTGAAGCGCCTACCAGTCGCATGATTGAAATTTCGCGACGTCTTGCCATGATAGATAAACGAATGGTGTTGTTGATGAAAACGAAGGCAACAAAAACCAAAAGCACAACCAAGACAATGCCAACAATGCGCATATAGTTTGTAGCAGTAAAGAGCTTTTCAACTGAACCTGCTCCATACTGCACGGATGCTTTAATATTTTCAGGTGAATCTGCAATAGCAATAAAATTTTGATTGGCCATAACCTGATTTGCCACCGCTTCTACCTGCTGTGGGTCATCAAGACGGATCACTAAAGATGCTGGAACTGGATTTTGACCATCAAGCTGAGCAATTGCATCGATCGCATTTTCGTTTGCCATAGTCTCGCGATATTCTGCAAGCGCCTCATCTTTATCTTTGAATTGGACTTCTTGTACTGAAGCAATTCCTCTAAATTCGTCAGCAAGCGCATTAATGGCACCCGTTTCTGCATCATCAGAGATAAACGCCTGAATCGTTACTCGAGATTCAACATCGCCAACCAGGTTATTTACTAAGAGCGTTCCCATAGAAAATAAGCCGATAATGAAAAGAGATAAAAATATGGTTACGACTGCACCAAGAGAAGTGGAAAGGTTTCTCTTGAAGTGGCTAAAAGCCTCATGCAGAGAATAGCCAAGTCTAAACGTCACCATAACAGCCATACACTCCGTTTTCTACATCGCTCACCATTGATCCATTTTCAAGGGTTATCACTCGACGACGCATAGAATCAACCATCTCGCGATCATGAGTTGCAACTAAGACCGTCGTTCCCGTACGGTTAATGCGCTCAAGTAATTTCATAATTCCAAGAGAAATTGCAGGATCTAAGTTTCCCGTTGGCTCATCGCACAGTAAGAGCGGAGGCCGGTTTACGAACGCACGAGCAATCGTAACACGCTGCTGCTCACCACCGGAAAGCTCGTCGGGATATGCGTTCATCTTTTCGCCCAAACCTACGAGGCGAAGCACCTCGGGTACTTGAGTTCTAATCACATGTTTCGATTTACCGATTGCCTCAAGTGCAAAGGCAACATTTTCATACGCAGTTTTTTCTGGCAGTAATTTAAAATCTTGAAAAACACAACCAATATTGCGTCGAAGATAAGGAACCTTCCAGTCGCGCATGCCAACTAAGTCTTGACCTGCAACAATAACGGAACCCGAACTAGGTTTGATTTCTCTTGTAAGCATACGAATGAAGGTCGATTTACCGCTACCTGAATGTCCTACTAAAAAGACAAATTCTCCTGCAGCAATTCTCATGCTTATATCTTGCAGAGCTGGTTTATTAGGCTGAGCTGGATAGACCTTACTTACATGAGACATGGTAATGACAGCTGGACCCGAGTTGCATGGTCGCATTGCTTCATCCATTGGCTCGTTTTCTTGCTGTGCTTGCGTATTATAAGTGCCTGCTCCATATGTAGGTTCTTCTGAAGACTCATATTCATTATATGAGTTTTCATCATATGAGCTTTCTTGTTCAATATCAGGAATTTCAACCGTGAGTCCACTTGTGCGAGAATCTTCAACGTAGGTTTCAGATTCCCCTTCAAAGCTCGAAGCTCTTGTTTCTGTATCTTCACCAAAATCAGGCAAGCTTGTTAAATCCGTCGCATGACGATTATCATCGGTTTGTGCCACGTTTACTCCAATCATCAGACAGGATGTGAGTTATCTTAACAAATGTTTGTTTAAATTATTTGTTCTTCATAAGTATCTAAAACAAGCTACCACAAGCCTGCACAATTGAAGGCACATCAAGCTTGAAGTGTACAAGGAGCTCTTCTAAATCCCCTGAGGTTCCAAACTCGCGATCCATACCGAAGCGTTTGAGCTGGCAAGGATATTTTTCTGAAAGAACTTCTGCAACCGTTGAACCAAGGCCACCGTAAATTGAGTGTTCTTCAAGTGTTACCACGCGATTAGTCTTTTGAGCAGAGGCAAGCAGCGTCTTTTCATCAAACGGACTAATTGAATAGGCATCAATCACTTCGGCCGATATACCTTGAGCTTTAAGTTCGTCGGCAACGAGCAGCGCTTGGTTTACCATAATGCCACAAGCAACTAAACTTATATCGCTTCCTGTGCGCAAAACATGCGATCCACCAAGCTTGAAATCCAGGCCTTCATCGTAGAGCTCAGGTACCTTCGCGCGACCAAGACGAACGTACACAGGTCCGTCAATTTCTGCTGCAAGTCGAATAGCAGCGCGAGCGCTTTGGTAGTCGGCGGGAACCAAAACACGCATTCCTGGTAGGGTTCGCATTAAGGAAATATCTTCGAGCATTTGGTGACTTCCGCCGTCAGGACCTACCGAAATTCCTGAATGCGTAGGGCAAATTTTAACGTTTAACTGTGCATATGCAATCGTATTTCTAATTTGATCATATGCACGTCCCGTTGCAAATACTGCAAATGAGCCGGTATAGGCAATCTTTCCGGTTAGTGAAAGACCTGCTGCTACACCCATCATATTCTGCTCAGCAATACCCACTTCAAAAAATCTTTCAGGGTAGGCTGCTCCAAATTTAGCGAGTGTAGTAGAACCAGCTAAATCAGCATCCACTGCAACAATATCGAGACCCTCATCGGTCATCGCTATAAGGGTTTCTCCAAAAGCTTCACGAGTTGCCTTAGCCATGTAAACGACTCCCCCTACTTATTTAAGCTCTTCAAGAGCGTGTAATGTTTCTTCATCATTTGGTGCCTTGCCATGCCATCCTACTTGGTTTTCCATAAAGGTCACACCCTTGCCTTTTATGGTTTTTGCAATAATCGCAACAGGTCCTTCCGCATAAGCTTTCGCTTCGAGAAGAGCTTCTTGGATTTGCATGATGTCATGTCCGTCAATACTGAGCGTTTTCCATCCAAAAGCTTCGAATTTTTGTTGTAGATCTCCAAGTGAAAGTACGTCTTCTACAAAGCCATCAATTTGTAGGCCGTTATGATCAACAATGGCAACAAGATTTGGGATTTTACGACAGCCCGCAAGCATAATGGCTTCCCAATTCTGACCTTCTTGCAGCTCACCGTCTCCGGTCATTACAAAAATTTGGCGAGCGTCGTCTGGATAGTCCTTATCAAGCGCAAGTCCAAAAGCCATGCCACAAGCGATTGATAAACCTTGACCCAAAGATCCTGTAGAAACTTCGATTCCTGCGCATTTGCGCATATCAGGGTGTCCTTGCAGACTGGAACCAACTTTTCTTAAGGTCAAAAGCGCTTCATCAGGTATAAAACCGATCTCGTTTAATACCGCATACAAGACAGGTGCAGCGTGTCCTTTAGATAAGATGAATCTATCTCGTGCAGGATGAAGTGGGTCTGTAGGATCATAGGTGAGCGCCCCACCAAAATAAAGGGTGCTTAACATATCGGCAGCAGAAAGAGAACCACCTGGATGGCCGCTTTTTGCTTTATTCAGCATCGTGATAATTTTACGACGCACAGATGATGCGTGATCTTTGATCTTTTTTTCAGAAAAATCTTCTACCTTTAGTCCATTCGGAATGCGGCTCATCGGACTCCCATCTCTTTAAAGCCTTCGCCAAAAGCTTCATTAATCTCTGAAATTATCATAATGGCTTCGGGGTCTATCGCAGCAGTTATCGCTTTAAGGAGACCCACTTCTTTTTTGGATAAGACTACAAAAACAATTGGTCTTTTCTCACCAGTCCACATACCCTTACCAGTGAGCTGCGTACAACCACGACCCAAATCATACAGGACTGCATGAGAAATTTCATCGGCCTTGTTCGATATAATCCAGGCAGCTCTTTCTGTTTGTGGACCATCAACAACCTTATCAATAATAAAGGTTGTAATCATCATACTAATTGCCGCAACCAGCGCTGTGCGAACTGAGAAAAGTGGCGCTGACGCTGCAACTATCATTATGTCAAATATTGCAAGCCAGGTACCAACGGAAAGTGAAGACTTTTTTGCAATAATCTGGGCGAGAATATCGGTACCGCCGGTGTTTGCACCGACCCTGAATACCAGGCCAAGTCCAACACCCGTTAAGATGCCTCCCCAAATTCCTGCCAAAAGCAAATCGTTGCCAACAAGACTTGGTAAAAAAGGAGCAGTAATATCGATCATGAGCGCAAACATGATGATGCCGAAAATAGAGCGCGACGCATATCGAAGTCCGCCGCTTTTAAAAACTGGAATCATGAGCAGTGCGTTCATGACAATCGTTTGAAAACCAACAGGGATAATAATGTCCTTAGACAAGCCCACATGGTAAATGATGGTTGCAAGTCCGCTTGCGCCACCTGCCGCGAGCTCTCCTGGAATCAAAAAGAGATTAAGACCAGCAGCCGCAATTAAACAACCAATCGCAATCGAAAGATAATCTAAAAACAAACGAGGCGTGCTTAAAAGCTCATTGATGCTCGATGGAGCATCTAGCTTTGTCTGAGAAGATGAAGTTTCACTTACTTGAGGCTTTTCTTGTTCCATTAGAGCTTAGCTTCACTCCCCTTTTCACCTGCTTTAAAGCGCTGATATGCAATGATAAAGGGATCAAGCTGCCCTTCTTCTAAAACGGAATCCACGTCTCCCGTTTGATAGCCCGTACGTAAATCCTTAACCATTTGATAAGGAAAAAGTACGTAGGAGCGAATTTGAGAACCAAAAGACATATCTTTTTTTGGGCCTCTTAGCTCCTCAAGCTGCTCTTCACGCTTCTTTAGCTCTAGCTCATAGAGACGTGAGCGCAAAATTTTCATCGCCTGTTCTTTATTTTGAATTTGAGATTTCTCATTTTGTACGGTTACGACAATACCGCTTGGAATGTGTGTAAGGCGTACGGCAGAATCGGTAGTATTAACCGATTGACCTCCCGGTCCACTTGAACGGTATACGTCGACACGCAAATCTTCTGCCTTAATTTCGACTACGATTTCATCGGGCAATACAGGAAATACCTCGACTCCAGCAAAAGTCGTTTGACGTCGCTTTTTCTCATCGGTAGGAGAAATTCTAACCAAACGATGAACTCCTGCTTCGCCATGTAACATTCCGTAGGCGTTTTTACCCGACACAATAAAGGTTGCACGATCAAGCCCAATAGCTTCGCCCGCTTTTGTATGCACAACTTCAGTCTTCCACTTGCGATTTTGAGCATACTTGAGATACATCTTAAAGAGCATCTCGGTCCAGTCTTGAGCTTCAAGTCCACCTTGACCTGGATTTATGGTAACGATAGCATCTCCATGATCGAATTCGCCGTCAAACCATGAGGAAAGTTCAAGCTCTGCAAGGCTTGATAACAAGTTTTTTTGAACTTTGACAAGTAATTCTTCAATTGACTCATCATCGGGAGCCTCGTCTAAGAGCTCTTCGGCAACAAGAAATTCTTCCATGAGCTCACAAGATGACTCATATGCTTCAATGACATCACGCAGTCCTGCAGCTTGAGCCATAAGCTCAGAGGCAGCCTGCTGATTGAGCCAAAAGTCACTTTGGCTGCTTTGCTTTGTAAGCTCAGCAAGCTGACTGCGCTTATCTTCAATATGCAAATAATGAGCTATCTTATCTAAGCGAGCTTTAAGCTCCTCGCTTGTGTATTCGAGCTCGATTGTCATTTAGAGATTCTTTCCATGACAATTTTTGAACTTCAAGCCTGAACCGCAAGGACATGGATCGTTTCTTCCAACACCCACAAAAGGATTGTTGTCTTCTGCCTTAACGTAAGGCTTTCGAGCTCCCTGTGGCTGATTTGTACTTGCCCCTTGAGCGCCAATGCCGACTCCAGCCTGCATTGCGTGTCCTCTTAAGCCGCCACCATGGTCTCCATCAACTTCTTCGGGACCAGAATAGTTAAGATTTTGTAAGCTTGCTTGCTCTTCTTGTGGCACTTCATCAAGGGAAAGTTCTAGTCTTAGAATCGTTCTTAAAAAGTCCTCATACATAGTTGCTACAAGACTTGAGAAGGCATCATAAGCTTCCTGCTTGTATTCAACCAAAGGATCTCTTTGACCATAACCTCTTAGACCAATACCGGCCTTAATATAATCCATCTCTGAAAGATGAGCCATCCAACGAGAATCGATAACGCGAAGCATAACTTGGCTTTCAAGCTCGCGCATAATCTCTTCTCCAAGAGCCTCTTCTTTTTTGTTGTATATTTTTGCAACGTAACTGTAAGTTTCGTCAACCATTACTTCTGGGTCATCGTCAGCATCAATGTCGTAGGCATCAAAATCTTCGTTGCCAACCATTTCATGAACCCAGTTATTAATTCCCTCAAGATCCCATTCTTCTTGCGGGCTTCTTTCAGGAATGAAATTCAAAACCTCACGTTCAACCGTTTCTTCAATTACATCTTGAACGTGTGCATGGATGTCTTTACCATCTAAAATTTTATTACGCTCGGTATAGATAACCTTACGCTGGTTATTCATAACATCGTCGTACTCAAGAACATTCTTACGAGCCTGGAAGTTCAATTGCTCGATTTTACGCTGCGCACCTTCAACACTTTTAGAAACCATTGGGTGTTGAATAGGAACATCGTCTGGGAGCTTGGTCTTTAACATGATGGCTGAAATGCGGTCCATGCGGTCTCCGCCGAACAGACGCATCAGATCATCTTCAAGTGAAAGGTAGAATTGGGTAGCACCAGGATCTCCCTGACGTCCAGAACGACCACGCAACTGATTGTCAATACGACGAGATTCATGGCGTTCCGTACAAATAACGACAAGACCTCCCGCGGCTAAAAC
>JAUNLE010000044.1 GCA_030532415.1 Coriobacteriia bacterium
ACTTCTATACAGAAGGTGCACAACAACAAGTAGTGAAGGCTAAGCCAAGTGCACTTCCTAAAACAGGAGATGCTTCAAACAATCTTGCTCTATACAGCATCCTTGCTGCTAGTGGACTTCTAGCGCTTGTTGCTTTAAGCAAACCTTTACGTAAGAGAAATCAAGCATAAGTAATTAAGTAATTACTTAAAGTTTGAAACTTTAGTTGATGAAACAAAGGCACGGTAGATGGTATTTCTACCGTGCCTTTGCACATTACCTCGTTAGTCAGTTTTCGTTTACTTAAAGCTCATAAGCTCTCGATAGAGCTTGTAAATATGAGCTTCCTGCTCAATTTTTTCGGTAAAGAAGAAGGTCTCTTCAAGGGTAGAGCCCCAAACTACCAGCCCGTGTTTTTCCAAGATGGCTGCATTATGGTCGCGAGCTATTTCTCCCACTTGATCAGCTAGCTCTTGCGAGCCTGCGGGTGCATAAGGGAGCAGTGGCACATCACTATACACGGTTGCCTCATCTAAAAAATCAGGCTCGAAGGTCATGTGTGCAGCAGCAAGTGCGGTCGTAAAAATTGGATGCGTGTGGATAATTGCATGAACATCAGGGTTGGCGCGATAGATTGCAAAATGCATCTTTATCTCACTTGACGGTGCTTTTCCTTCATTAAGTGCCTCACCATCAAGATTAACCATTACGATATCTTCAGGCTTTAAATCTGCCTTATTCGTACGTGTAGCGGTTGCAACAATGACTCCATTTTCTAGGCGTCTTGAGATGTTGCCATCAAAACTCGAAATAAAGTGATTGTCGTAAAGCTTTTTTCCAAATTCAATAATGGTGTTTTGTGCGCGTTTAAAGTCCATGATGAAATCCCTAACTCTCCAAGCTTACCTTAGCTTTAAAATTTGCTTCAAAATCCGAAGTAATCAGGCCAAAATCGGTAATAAAGCCGCTAATTAAATCGGCAGAAGTCACATCAAAAGCAGGATTAAAAATCTCTGCCTCATTTGGAATCATAGTTTGCTTATACCACATATCGCTAAGTTCCTGAGGGTCACGCATTTCAATTGGAATTTCAGCACCCGTCTTAAGACTTAGGTCGAAAGTGCTTCGAGGTGCGGCAACATAAAAGGGCACCTGATAGTGTTTTGCTACAATCGCAAGATTGTTAGTACCAATTTTATTGGCGCTATCACCATTAGCAGCAATTCTATCGGCGCCAACAATAATTAAGTCAATCCCATGAGTCTCGATAGCAAGAGATGACATCGAGTCGCCTAACACGGTCGTTTTGATACCAGCTTTTGTAAGCTCGTAGGCGGTCAAGCGTGCTCCCTGTAAAAGCGGTCTGGTTTCATCGGCAAACACTTCAAAATCAATACCACGTTCATGCGCTAAATAAAGAGGGGCAAGCGCTGTTCCGTAATCAACGGTCGCAAGTCTGCCAGCATTGCAGTGGGTAAGAATCTTAGATCCAGGCTTAATTAAGGGAAGGCCAGCTTCTGCAATTCTTCTTGACTGTTCATACTCTTCATCGTATATGGATTGCGCCTCAAAAAAGAGCTTGTCGATAAGTGAGCCGTCTATCGTGTTCGTGTCGTGAGCGTGAAGCACCTCTTGCATCCGCTCGCATGCTTTCGAAAGGTTTACGGCGGTAGGTCTCGCCTGACTAATCTCATCTATTTCTGCCGCAAGTTCTGCAGCATCACGCCCAATCTTGTGCTTTGCAATTACTGCAATACCAAGTGCGCTTGCAACACCAATTGCTGGAGCTCCGCGTACTTTAAGTTTTTTGATTGCGTCTATAAGCGCGTCGCTCGTTTGAATTGAAAGCACGTATTCTTCTTGCGGAAGTTTGCTTTGGTCCAGTATGCAAAGGAAGTTTTTATCGTCACTTAAAAAGCTCGAAGGCGTGTAGGTATTTCTCATGAATTGCCCTTTATATCTGTATGTTCATGTTATTAATCATACTAGAGTGCTGCAATTTTGTGTCTTATTCGTGGTATTGTTTTTTGTATTAAAATAAGTGTTTTTAAGGAATTACGAGAGAGGACCCGTATGAAGGGTGTGCACGATAAGGCTTCGGTGCTCAAAGCAATCGAAGAGCAAGATATACATTTTATTAAGTTTTGGTTTACCGATGTTTTAGGTAATCTCAAAGCATTCGAGCTTACGAAAGAGCAAATCGAAACAGCTTTTGATGAAGGAATGGGCTTTGACGGCTCTTCTATACAAGGTTTTGCCCGTATTGAAGAATCGGATATGATTGCTTATCCTGATCCAGAATCATTTATGGTGCTTCCTGGGGATTCTTGCGGCAAAAAAAGTGCTGCAATCTTTTGTAATATAGCAAATCCTGATGGCACTCCTTATCAAGGCGATCCTCGTCAGGCCTTAAAACGCGTACTCAAAAAAGCTTACGACATGGGATTTACCTTCAATATTGGCCCTGAGCTTGAATTTTATTACTTTACCAATCCATATACGACTGAACTTATCGATTTCGGCGGATATTTCGATATGGCGCCAGAGGCAACAGAAGTGCGCCGCGCTACCGTGTTAGCCTTACAAGAAGCGGGCATTACGGTTGAATTTTCACATCATGAGGTTGGAAATTCTCAACATGAAATTGACCTTCGCTATCAAGAAGCCCTTAAAATGGCCGATATCGTTATGGCGTATCGTCTTTTGGTAAAAGAGGTTGCATCAGATTACGGGGTTTACGCCTCGTTTATGCCAAAGCCAATCTCGGGAGCTCCGGGCAATGGTATGCACGTAAATCAGTCATTGTTTGATCAAGATGGCAACAATGTCTTTTATGATGAGAACGATGAAAAGGGCTATTACTTAAGCGACCTAGCACAGCACTATATTGCCGGCTTGCTTAAATATGCTCCAGAGTTTTGCGCCATCACCAATCCAAACATCAATTCCTATAAGCGTCTCGTTACGGGCTTTGAGGCTCCCGTATATGTAACGTGGGCGCGCCGCAATCGTTCTGCTTTGGTGCGAATCCCGCTATACAAGCCAGGTAAGGGCAAGGCAACTCGTGTGGAAATGAGAAATCCAGATCCATCGTGCAATCCTTATTTAGTGTTTGCGGTCATGCTTGCAGCAGGTCTTAAGGGTGTCGAAGATAAGCTAGAGCTTCCAAAAGAAGTAAGTGATGACGTATTTTCTTACTCTGACGAACAGCTCTTGGAAGCCGGCATTCAAACGCTACCAGGAGACCTATCTCGTGCAATCGACCTCTTTGAAGAATCTGACTTAATGCGTGAGGCTTTAGGAGAACACATTCACGAATATTTCGTGCGCAACAAGCGTGCCGAATGGAATGAATATCGCTCGCATGTTACCCAGTGGGAACTTGAGAGGTATCTACCAATTCTCTAACATTGGCAGTCTTAGTACCTCTTGGGCGGGTATATATAAAGGATATGGCAGCTATCAAAGCTTACGTGTGTCTTAGAAGGTATACGTAAGCTTTTTATTTGGGAGATGTTGATATGTCAGACACTGAGCAAAAAAAGACAATTGCAGTCATTGATGGAAACTCATTAATGCATCGTGCGTACCACTCAATGCCTCCTAGCTTGGTGGCGCCTGACGGACGACCCACCAATGCCGTCTCAGGTTTCCTATCTATGCTCCACAAACTCATCGTGGACTTCAAACCCGACGGAGTTATCACGGCCTTTGACAAGGGAAAACCTCAAGTGCGTATAGATATGCTTGAGCAATATAAGGCGCAGCGCCCTAAAATGGACGAAGAGTTGCGCGTGCAATTCCCTATGATTCACGAGGTAATTGAAGCCCTAGACATCCCAATAGTCGAACTTGAAGGTTGGGAAGGCGACGATATTTTAGGTACGCTTGCGCGACTTGGCGAAGAAGCTGGCTATAAAGTCCTCTTAATCACCGGTGATCATGATGCCTACCAACTTGCAACTGAACAGGTGAGCATTGTCGCGAATAAACGAGGTATGAGTGAGGTTAAAATCATCACGCCAGAAGCGGTCCAGGAACTTTATGGCATTAGCCCTGATCTGATTCCCGACTTCTATGGTCTTAAGGGTGATAGCTCTGATAATATCCCTGGCGTTCCAGGAATTGGGGAGAAGAAAGCTTCTGCCTTAATTCAGGAGTGGGGAAGCTTAGAAAACCTTATCGAGCATGCTGATGAAATCAAAGGAAAAATGGGCGAGAACCTTCGTGCGCATATAGAAGATGCTCGAATTTCAAAAGTCGTGGCAACCATCATGCGTGACGCACCTGTCGACTTAGACCTCCTTGACTCCAAATTCCCTACCTTTAACCCCGATACCGTGCGCGAGGTCTTCAGTAATCTTGGTTTTTCATCTCAAACCATTCGTTTCATGTCCCTGGCACAAGGTGAGGCAGCGCAAGATTTAGAACAACAAGCGCTTGCAACCTTTACGCTTTCTCCCACCTTTGAAGGGGAGGAGGCGCGCAAATTCTTGCAACGTCATATGGCGCAGGCGAAATATGTAGGCGTTTCTTTTTCAAAAACACGTGAAGCAAGTTTATTTGAAGACGTAAGCTACCGAGTTTTTCTTGCATCCGAAGAAGGTGTGGCAAAACTTGAAGGAGAAGAGGCACTAAAAGGAGTTCAGGCGCTCTTTGAGCGTGGTCATATAGTTGCCTTAGATGTAAAGGCACTGCTTGAATTGCTGATACCAAGCGATAGCTCAAAGCAGCAGCTCATCTTATATGGTGACATAAATCCGCAGGACTTTTTCGATATAGAAATAGCTGCCTACCTGCTTGATTCATCACGAGCAAGCTATAGCATAAGCTACCTTGTAGACAAGTACCTAGGCGTCTCTTTGCCAGAAACTAATAAAAATGAAGAGAAAGAAGAGATGCTTGAGGCTGCTGTTGCATTTGCGCTTTTACCCGCACTTCAAGAAGCGCTTAAAAAAGATGAAAGCCTAAAGCCCTACCAGGAGATAGAACTCAAGCTTCTACCTGCTCTCGTGGTATGTGAGCGCAATGGCATGGCGCTTGATAAGGAAGTTTTATCCCAGCTATCGCTTGAACTTCAATCACAAATCGAAGCTCTTACCAGTGAGATTTATGATTTAAGTGGCGAGCAATTCAATATTGATTCACCCAAACAGCTCTCTCATGTTTTGTTCGAAGTAATGAACCTTCCGGTACAAAAGAAAACCAAGACCGGATATTCAACAGATGCTTCGGTTTTAGAGGCCTTAAGAAGTGAGTCTGCAATTGCGGAGAAAATCATTGAGTATCGTGAGCGTACGAAACTCAAGAGCACCTACATCGATGCGCTTCCCAAACAAATACTTGAGGACAAGCGCATTCATACCACCTATAACCAAACGGTTGCTGCTACCGGCAGACTTTCGTCTTCTGATCCAAACTTACAAAACATTCCGGTGCGAACTGATCTAGGCAGACAAATTAGACGAGCTTTTGTTGTTCCTGAAGGGCACGTTTTTGTATCGGCCGACTATTCTCAAATCGAGCTTAGACTCTTAGCACATCTTTCGAATGACCAAGGACTCATTGACGCCTTCTTGCATGGGGAGGACTTTCACAGCGAAACAGCCGCAAAAGTGTTTGGCGTTACACCAGAAGAGGTAAGCTCGGAGATGCGTTCGCGTGCGAAGGCTGTTAATTTCGGAATTGTATATGGACAGCAAGCCTACGGTTTGTCCACCTCATTAGGCATTGCGTATGCCGATGCTCAAGACATGATTGATAGATATTTCGATATTTACCAAGGTGTGCGCAGCTATCTTGATGACACGGTCGCGTTCGCAAAAGAGCATGGCTATGTCGAGACCATCTTTAAGCGCAAACGTCATATCCCAGACATCTACTCAAGAAATCCTTCTGCAAGAAATTTTGGCGAGAGAACGGCCATGAACCATCCGATGCAAGGAAGTGCCGCCGACATTATTAAGCTTGCCATGATTGAAGTACAAAAGGCGCTCGTCGAAGAAGGCTTTAAGTCGAAAATGATTGTACAAGTACACGATGAACTTGACTTTGAAGTTCCCCTTGACGAACTTGAGGCGCTGTCTTGTCGTGTTGAAGAGATTATGACTAATATAGTTGATCTGAAAGTTCCGCTTGAAGTATCTATTTCGAGTGCAAGCAATTGGGCGGAGGCAAAGTAGGTGAGGGTATTGGCTGCATTTGTAAGCTGGCTTCTCGTAGCATTTTTAGCGTGTGTCGCCTTAATTTATGCTGCAGATTCAAAGGTTGTGCAGGTCAGCGAGCCTCATATATTCACGCAAAACGAGGTAAGCCAGAAGCGAGCTGAAGCCATTGTTGTGCTCGGTGCAAAAGTCCATGCCGACGGAAGACCTTCGCTTATGCTTAAAGACCGTCTTGATGCTGCTGCTAATTTATACGAGCAAGGAGTGTCCGACAGGATTATTTGTTCGGGAGATCACGGCCAGACATCATATGATGAAACAGGCAATATGAAGGCCTACCTTATAGCTCAAGGAATTCCGGCTGACCACATTTTTGAAGATCATGCAGGTTTTTCTACCTATGAAACGGTTTATCGCGCCGATGCAATTTTCGGAGCACAAAAACTTGCCTACGTGTCTCAAGAATATCATCTGTTTAGAACGCTCTATGTTGCTCAAATGCTTGGCCAGACGCAGTCTTTTGGCGTTATCTGTGACACAAGACTATATGAGGGACAAAGTTATCGAGATGCCCGCGAAGTGGTAGCGCGTACCAAAGATTTTCTGCAAGTAAAATTTGGTGGAACGCCTACCTATTTAGGAGACCCCATAGATCTTAGAGGTTCAGGTTCCCAAACTGACGATTAGTGCTATACTGTACCCTTCCTACAAGTTCCCTGATGTATAAATTGATACTTATTCTCATATTTATGCAAGAACTCATCTCTTAAAATCTGATAAATGATACTAAAATACCAGCATATCGCATAAATGTTTAGAATGTGACACAAATCACATCATACAATCAAACGCTTATATTTTTGTAGAAACATCTAATGCTTTTTTCTCGCTCAGTTTTTAGAATTGAGCTATAGCAAATGTCATCCGCGATTCACATACAACTTTTTATAGGTTTCATTTTTTCAGCAATAACGGCAGACATAAGGTCTGTCGAGCGTGAGGAGACTCACATATATTTTTAGGAGGCAGGTATATGATCGACGCTACAGATCAGAAGCCAGATTTTTCCTTTACTTACGGCGAGAGACCAGCAGAGGTTTCAGATCGTGAGATTAAGGGACAAGCAGGTTCACGTGCTGAAAAGTTAATTCAGGACTACTATGATGCCAAGCTCATGTTGGACTGCACATTCCCAATCGAGTACACCAAAGCTTGGGAAGCTGCTAAAGGCAACCACCCATTCCTACGTCGTGGTTTAGCTTTTAAGGCAGCATTTTCTGCGTTAGAGCCAAATATCCGCCCAGGTGAATTAATCGTTATGAGCCGTAACCGCTATGTTCGTGGTGCTTCTCTTGTACCTTGGACTGCAAACAGCGGTATGTTAGCTGAAGAAGAGCGTGCAAAACGTCTTGAGGGTCAAGCTTCAAACGCTGCTCTCGAGAAAGTTACCATTCTTGCAACTGGTGGTGGCGTTGTTGCTGAGGACACCGAGGACTTAATCTCAATCTCAAAGCGTTATGGTCTTCCTCGCGAAGAGTATGAAGACATGCTTGAGACTTGTCGTTACTGGGAGAGAGCATCTGTAGAGGAAACCTCTTGGATGTGGGGTAAGATGCACCCAGAGTATGACACCTTAGTTAAATTCAAGAACGCTGTTTTAATGTCATCAGACATGGAATATGGTAACCGCCACGGTCGTTCAGTTAACTCATACGCAATCGTATTCACCCTTGGTTTTGAGGGCATGAAGAAGCGCTGCCGTGAATTAATTGATGAGCACTGCCACGATGGTCAAAATGTTGACAAGGTAGCATTCTGGCTTGGTACTATCGCAACTATTGAAGGTGTTCAAGAGTGGATGCGCAAATATGTTGCAGAGGCACGTCGTCTTGCAGATGCTGAAAGCGATGCACGTCAAAAGCAAGAGTACAGCGATATTGCTGATCGTCTTGAGTGGGTTGTTGAAAATCCTCCAAGAGACTTCATGGAAGCTGTACAACTCCACTGGACTGCACAACTCGAGGTTTACAACGAGATGCAAGGTTCAGGCTTCTCACCTGGTCGTTTAGGCGCTGTTTTATATCCATACTGGAAGAAGGATATGGAAGAGGGCAAGATCGATCGCGACTTTACCCTTGAGGTTCTTGAGTGCATGCGTGTTAAGTACACCGAGCTTGAAATTGCTACTTCAACCGCAACTACCGGTATTCTCTCAGGTAACACCTTTAACAACATCTGCTTAGGTGGTCAACAACCTGACGGTACTGCTGGCGACAACGAGCTCGAGCTTCTCTTCTTAGAGGCTTGCATTAACATGCCAACCGTTTCACCTACCTTAACCGTTCTTTATGACGGTAAGCTCTCAAACGAGTTCTTACAAAAGGCTATCGAGTGCAACAAAGCAGGCGCAGGTATGCCAGCTTGGGTAAGCAACCGTGTTGGTATTGAGTACTGCATGAAGTACTTCCAAGAGGAGAACATCACCATCGAAGATGCACGTTCATGGTCAGTTGGTGGTTGTCTCGAGATTCAACCAGGTGCTAACGTTTACGGCAAGGTTGGTGCTGGTGCTTACTCATCATCAGGTATTAACTTCATCAACGTTCCAAAGATCTTAGAATTAGTACTCTTCGACGGTAAAGATCCACGTACCGGCATCCAAGTATTCCCAGAGAAGCATCTCAAACTCGATAGCTTCGATGAGATTATGGAAGACTTCGAAGAGAAGTTCCGCGAGGTTACGAGAATCTTCCAAGAGCTCTATAACTTCAAGACTAAGTCTGCTTTCGAAATCGACCAACCAATTCTCTTCTCAGCTCTCACTTCTGACTGCTTAGAGAAGGGTGCTGACATCGATCACGAGGGTAACCGTTACAACCGTTGCTTCACCACTTGGATCACCGGTCAAGTTAACGCTTCTAACTCACTTGCTTCTCTCAAGAAGAACGTATTTGAGGACAAGAAGTTCACCCTTGATGAACTCAAGGACGCTATGCTCAACAACTTCGGTTATGAGTCAGCTCTTGTAACTGGTAACTTCTCAATGATGGAGCAAGAGAAGAAGGAAGCAAACCCAGATTGGGAGCGCATCCACGCACTTTGCTTACGTGCACCTAAATTCGGTAACGACAACGACTACGTTGATGACATCTATGTAAAGGTTTCACACGTATTCCGCGATGCTGCTGAAGCTACTACCGACGTATTTGGCCGCAAGTGGGTTGGCTCAATGCTTTCAACCTCAACTCACGGTCCACTAGGTCAAGCTGATATCGCTTCACCTGACGGTCGTCTTGCTGGTGTTACCCTTGCTGATGGTGGTCAATCACCATATCCAGGAACCGATGTTAATGGTCCTTATGCTGTATTAAACTCTGCAGTATCAATCGACCACTCTGACTTCAAGAACACCCAGCTCAACATGAAGGTTCACCCTGCATCAATCAAGGGCCCACAAGGTTCAAACAAGATGCTCCAAATGATCAAATCATTCATGGACCAAGGTGGATATCACATCCAATTTAACGTTATTGATTCACGTATGCTGAAAGATGCTCAAACTAAACCTGATCAATATCGTAACTTACTCGTTCGTGTTGCTGGATTCACCCAATACTGGGTTGAAGTTTCTAAGCCAATTCAAGACGAATTGATTGCACGTACTGAGTACGAAGAGATCTAATTTAGCTTGAAGTTTTAAAATCAAGTAACTCTCTATGGAGTGTGGTTATGGGGAAATCTACACCACACTCCTTTATCTTTTATTGAGAATAGTTAGGGAAAAACATGGCTACAACACTTTCGCAATCAGAATCATTCCAAGGTGTGCCAGTTGATAAAGCAGGATATAACAAATATGCTGTTCGTGCTTTGATTGGTGCAGCACTTTCAACCTTCTGGTCAGGTGCCTTAATTTTTGGTTATCCAGGTATTATGAAACCTATCTGGAAAACAAACATTCCAGCAACCGATGGTGAACTCGGTTGGATTATGACCTTCGTGATTTTGTCACTGGGTATTTTTACCTTCTTTGCCGGTAAATGGCATATGAAATTAGGTACGAGAAAATCGTACATCGTAGGTACCATCATCTTAGTTGTTTGTATGCTTTTAGTACTACTGTCAGCAAGCTTGCATAATGTTTGGATTTTATATCTCTTTGCCTTCCTTAATGGTACGGCCTCGTGTTTCGTTTATGCGCCTTCGCTTGCTACTGTTCAGCAATGGTATCCTCACAAAAGAGGTTTAGTAACCGGTGTTGTAAACCTTATCTTTGGTCTTTCAGCTGCTATCATGTCTCCACTGTTCCAAGTTATGTATGAAAATCTTGGTTATGCAGGCATGAACATTTTAATTATTGTGTTAATTGTTGTAACAAATCTAATTGCGGCAATGCTTGCAGAAGTTCCTGCTCGCACCAAGCTTACCGATGCTCAAAAAGCTGCGGGCGCACAAATCTTAGAAGAAGTTAAGAATAGCGCTACCGGTGCAGCACCAGCTCCAGATGTAGAACTCAAAGACGCACTTCGCACCAAGTCTTTCTGGTTCATTTGGCTTACCTGGTGTTTCATGGGTGCCGCAGGTATCTCAATGGTAACCCTATCCGTTGGTTACGGTAACGAATTAGCTGCTCAAGGATTTGCAGTAAGTGCTGTTGCGCTGCTCACGGCATTTAACTTAACGAATGGTTTCTCACGTATTATTGCAGGAGCTCTCTCAGATAAAATTGGACGTAATCTACTAGGATCAATTTCCTTTGTACTTGCTGCCATCGGTTATTTCGGACTTCCTTTTGTTGCAAATAACTTCATCTTACTCTGCATCTTCTGCGCCTTCGTAGGATTTGCATTTGGTACGCTCTTTGCAATTACCGCTCCTTTAGGAACCGACCTCTTTGGTCTTAAAAACTTTGGCTTAATTTTCGGCTGCATCTTTACCGCTTACGGTTTCGTTGGTGGTCTTGTTGGTCCACTTCTGAGCTCTTTTGTTCTTGGACAAACAGGTTCGTATACAGTAGTATTTACTTATCTAGGAGTATTCTGTCTCCTAGCTGCAGTATTCATGATGCTTGCTAAGCCTAAGAAAAAAGTATTAGTCGAATCGTAAGTATATTCCTTCAAGTTTGCGGGAGTGTTTGGCTATGTCGGGTACAGTCACCCTTGCTCAAATATTAGAAAGACCTGAATTAAAAGGCGCTAAAATTGTGGGCGGCGGTCAAAATCTTGACATTGAAGT
>JAUNLE010000045.1 GCA_030532415.1 Coriobacteriia bacterium
TGATATTTTTAGGTGAAGTCTTTTCCCAGGTCTTCCAGGCAATTGGCTTATGTTTATCTTCATCTAAAGTAGTTAATTCATCCATCTGCTCATTCGAAATAAGTTCAACATTTTGTTCTACGACCTTATCTATATACTTTTTTTCTCGAGCTCTTAGCTGTGGGTCTTTACTCCAATTATCAACGGTGATCTTTACCTCGCTGCCTTTTCTGTACTCTCGAGCAGTTAAATTGGAATGTGTGGCTAGATAATCGCCTTCTCCTTGCATTGCTTCGTTATATGATCCGGAAACCACTTGATAAAGATGAGAAACGTAGCCGTTATAACTCGTTGTTTCAGAAAAAAGTTGCTGTAGAAAACCATCTTGGTCAATTTCATATACATCTCGGAAAAAAAGACTATCTTCGTATGAATTAAAGAATTCAGCTATTCCTGATGTGTATAAGTTCCATTCTGGACCATCAGAATTATGGTGGATAAAAGATGAGAACATGCTTAGATTCTTGTCTTCATATCTAATGAATCCAATCCAGTTCGAAAATCCGTCATTTTCAGCTTCATTAGTTTGTGCTTCAAGATTAATAATCATCTCGTTTATGCCATCTTGGTCAATATCATCGAAAGCATAGAGCACGGTAAGCGGGCTTTGGTATTGTTCAAGAGCGTCTATGAATTGTTGATAGTCGTATTCACGATATTTAAGATGATCAATGGCGACCTCATCTTCGTAATCCACTTTGAAAGCTTCGCCTCTGGCAAACGTGCGTTTGCCTTCTAAAAATTCTTGATAAGCTTGCTCAGCCTCCTTGTTAAGTTCTTTGAGTTTCTCATCGGAGCCTGCAACTTCTTCATTTGGATTACTTGCATCTTCTTGAGGCGCTTCAGCCTCGTTTTGAGTCGCCGTATTCTCCTTATTCGCTTCTGCGTTTGGCGTCATTGCATTTTGCATCTCTGGGGCAGAAGAACAAGCCGCAGTAGCTACTACAAAGACGATTATTGCAAGTAAAGACAGAATCTTTTTCATGCTGCACCTCTCAATATCGTGAGTTTGCAATTTGAATGTATATAACACATTTTATCCGACTCGCTTATCTGAACTTAAATGGAGTTAGATACAATGTGCCATCCTCCTCGTTTTTGGCAATACCGTTCGACGAATAATCGGAACTATCTTTATCGAAATACGTTAAAGCGACACCAGAAGACGAACTGTCAGGTATCATGTGCAAAACCAGCGGTTTTTTGGGGTTCAATTCGTCTAGGTCAGCAATGTGTTTCCCACCACCCATTACGTGTCCACTTTCAGTAAGATCATCAGGATAATAGGTGTGTACGCTTACATTTTTTATAGGCACATCGCTCGTTATGAGTACTGAAATGTAGTGTTCCGACTCATCAGTAAATGAGTCATCAACAGTAAATTCGTGATATGAATCGAACTTATTCAGTTCATCTCTTTTAGCATCTAAATAATCAATATGAAGCGGTGAGTCTTCCTCGACATCAAGGCGTTCGGCTGCCATATTTTTCTCTGTGGATGCTGTGTCATCTTTTACTTTTGGAAGAGAAGAGCAAGCTGCAGCAGAAAAGAGAAAAGTGATGATTAGAAGCATTGATAGGGTTTTCTTCATGCTGCACCTCTCAATGAATTGAGCTTCAACCTGACTTTATCGATGCTTCGTATTTTAATCTGAGGGCGAACAAAGGACCGGTTCCAGCCATGGTTTATATCTCTAGCATAACAGATTACTAGGTAAACGATTAAAACTCTTATTCTCTTTCAGTTTAATATTTTGCTTATAATCCCAAAATGTAAGAGGTTTGAGTGGATAAATTTAGGGAATCGGTTACTTAAATTCATTAAAAACAAAAGTTTAGGGAATCGATTACTTAAACTTTGGAAATTTAAGGTACAATGTTGACAAAAGAAGAGGTGATATAAGTGAAATCTCATAAGCTTCTAAAAGAGCGAAATATTTATTTGAACCAGTTGAAGGCATTTCAAGATACAGAGCCAGTAAAAATTGTCACAGGAATCAGAAGGTGTGGTAAATCAAGTTTGCTGAAACTCATGCAAGAGCACCTTTTGAATTCAGGAGTCAGTAAAGATCAAATAATTTCAATAAACTTCGAATCCCTAGCTTTTCAAGAGATGAGCTATAAAGACTTATATACCTATGTCAAGGAAAGAATTAAAGACGAAAGAAGGTACTACCTTTTCTTTGATGAATTGCAAAGAATAAAGCAATGGGAAAATGCTATAAATTCTTTTCGTGTTGATTTCGATTGCGATATCTATATAACCGGATCCAACTCATATCTCTTGTCGTCCGAGTATTCCACATATCTATCCGGTAGATATGTTGAGATAAAAATGTATCCACTATCATTTAAAGAATTTATTACTTTTCATGATTACGAACTTACGGAATATCAACTTCCAATTGGAGGAACTAAAAAAAGAGCTGTAAATAAGCAGGGTGACATTGTCGAGCTCAAAGATTTATTTGATGCATACATGCGATACGGCGGGATGCCCGGGATAGCTGAAATCGGATTTGAGCAAGACAAAGCAATGATATTGCTCGATGGAATATATTCGACTGTCGTTGTGAGGGATATTCTCGAAAGGGAGAAAAGAAGAGGGCAAAAACAAATCAATGATGCGGAATTGCTCAGGAAAATCGTCTTATTTTTAGCAGATAACATTGGAAATATTGTATCGCTTAACTCAATAAGTAATACACTGGTGCACGAAAACATGGTGGAAAATCGTGCGAAGCAAGGCAAGCCTGCTACTCAAACTATTTCATCATACCTGGGTGCACTAAAAGAGTCTTATATGTTTTATGATATCAAGCGCTTTGATATCAAAGGCAAAGAATATTTAAAAACGCTTAGTAAATATTATATTGTCGACATTGGTCTGAGAAATTATTTGCTGGGATTTAGGGATAGAGATAGGGGGCATGCACTCGAGAATGTCGTTTACTTTGAATTGCTAAGACGGGGTTATGATGTAGCGGTTGGAAAAGTCGATACTTTAGAGGTAGATTTCGTAGCTAGCAATGCTCATGAAAAAATGTACGTTCAAGTGACTGAGAGCATGAGAAATGAGTCGGTAAGAGATCGAGAGCTCAAAGCCCTCCTAAAAATTCCCAATAATTATAAAAAAATGATCATCAGCCTGGATAAAGCGCTTGATGACGAGTATGACGGCATTTTTGTTGAAGGAATAATCGATTGGCTTCTTGAATAGTCTTCAAATCTCTATAAAATAGAACATATGTTCTGTTATAATTACTAAAATTGGCATCTACTTCAATTCGATTTTAGTGATTTTAGTGATTTTGATGATTATCATAGGAGGCACTAAAGATGTTTAAAAATTTAGAGTCATCGTATTATGCGTCTCCAGGTGCAGAGATTTCTGAATGGCTCGAAGAAAACGAAAAGACGCAAGCATGGCTTTCGGAGCAACTTGGTAGGTCAGCGCAATTCGTAAATGAACTTATAAATGCAAAAATTAGGCTTTCTGAGGATACCGCAATAGACTTATCGTCAGTTATTGGTATGTCTCCTGAGTATTGGGTGCGTAGAGAAGGGTCTTACCGTTTAGCGCTTGCCCTTGCAAAAAGAAACAATATGAAGGTAGAACAACAAGATGGAACATACCGTATGCCTTAATAAAGTTAAAAAATATACGAAAATCCGCAGTTGCTATTTTCTACGGATTTTCGTTTCACTAAAGCTGAATTTTATCTCTAAATATTTTTTAATTCAGATAGAGGTACCCTAGTTATCTTTGAATTTCTCTCATAAACTTTAAGCTTGTTAAGAAGGAGACTAGAGCAAGAAGAATTGCTGTATATGCAGCTTTTGCAAAAGGTATATCTCCCGTTTTTGGCAAAGATGCAGAGGAATTTGCTTTACCTGTTTTTAGCTTGCTCTGCTTGGATGAATTTTCATTTTGAAGAACAGAATCTTGACTGTAATAGAATTCAGAAGCGTGAGATAAATCTATGGGATTTCTTTCTGAGGTTTCTATAGAATGGATCAACGCGTCAATATCAGCAGTAGCCTCAGACTTTAATTTTGAATCATGCGATTCATCACTATTTTCATTTTCTTTGTTTTCAGAGTTATCTTTTTCTTCATTTTGGTCTTCAGTTGGTTTTTCTGCTTCGTTTTTAGTCCACTTTGCAAAGAGTGTTACATTCTCAGTTATTGAAGATTCAAAATCGAATTCCTCACTCAAATTTGCATCTTTATACCAGCCATCAAATGTATGATTTTCTTTAGTTGGGTCAGCAGGTTTTGCCGCTTTTTCTCCTTTATTGACTTTCTGAGTTTCGATAGCTGAGCCGTCATTAGAATCAAAGGAAACTTGGTAAATTTCTTCATTTTGGTCTTCAGTTGGTTTTTCTGCTTCGTTTTTAGTCCACTTTGCAAAGAGTGTTACATTCTCAGTTATTGAAGATTCAAAATCGAATTCCTCACTCAAATTTGCATCTTTATACCAGCCATCAAATGTATGATTTTCTTTAGTTGGGTCAGCAGGTTTTGCCGCTTTTTCTCCTTTATTGACTTTCTGAGTTTCGATAGCTGAGCCGTCATTAGAATCAAAGGAAACTTGGTAAATTTCTGGGAACATTTTGATAAGAATGCCGCTGTTTCCATAGCCTGTCTTGAAGGTCACGTCGAATTCTACCGATTTAGTATCAGCAGCAGGATTAAAAACAAAAATTCCATTTTTATTTTTTGGAGTAGTGAAGGAATTATTTTCCTCATTGTCTTCTAAATATTCAAAATTTCTATCAATCCCTGTAATATTGAGCCTGTATTTACCTTCTGGAATATTTGAAGTCTCGGTATAAGGATATAAGTATCGTTTCTTTATTCTAAAGACTACCGTCCTAGCAGTCTTCTTGAATTCGACACTGTCAAGGATAAGATTAAGATCTTCTTTAATGTGATTTCCTGGACCATCTAAATATTCTAATTGAAGGGTCTTTTCAGCATCTAAGGCACTAAGCACATCATATTCTTCGTCAGTATTGGCTACGATGGTTATAGAAAAATCTGCCAATTTAAGAAATGAATTACTTGTTGAGGCAAAAGCCTTTTGACTGCCAGAAGAAAATACAGCTAGTACTCCAATTATAAGTAAAAATCCAAACAAAAATGTAGAAAGTGATTTCCCCAAATTTTTCATAAGAGCTCCCCAATCAGTTTTTTAGTTCTCAACAAACATAAACTGGATAAAATATCCACCCCTTGCCATGCCTTTTGTATAAAACATATTTACTTATGCATGATTTACAGTTCTATCTATAACGGATACAGTTTTAGGGAACAAGCTGGATTGTTTCATGTTCATTAGAGTAAGAATTTATTATTCTGATGCTTTTACCTGCATGTATGTTAGGAAAGTTCTTATAAAGTTTCAGTTTATTTTTTTACATACTGCTTATTTTTTTACTTCTATTTCCTTTTTTAAAAGGTAATAATTTACAAGATTTTTTGAATGAAAAATACTGCTAACAAATCTGCATAAAAAAGACCTGGCGATAATCTGCCAGGTCAGAAAGTCCTACAGCATCCAGTGCTTATCGAAACAAATCAGTTGAAAGATAGCGCTCGCCCGTATCTGGGAGTAAGACGACGACATTCTTATCTGCAAAATCTTCTCGTGCACAAACCTTCATGGCTGCAGCTAAGGCAGCACCAGATGAAATGCCAACTAAAATTCCTTCAATGCGCGCAAGTTCTCGCGCTGCTTCAAAAGCTTCATCATCAGTAACCGAAAGAATTTCATCATAAATAGTGGTGTCAAGGGTATCTGCGATTACGCCATTTGAAAGGCCTTGAAGTTTGTGAACGCCACTTTTTCCTTCCGATAAAAATGGGGCGTGTGCAGACTCCATGGCAAAAACTTTAAGTTCGGGATTTTTCTCCTTTAAGAATTTTCCCGTACCAGAAATGGTGCCGCCCGTTCCAATACCTGCAACAAAGGCGTCAACCTTGCCCTCGGCATCTTCCCAAATTTCAGGACCCGTGCTTCGATAGTGTGTTTCGGGATTTACTGGGTTTCTGAATTGTCCCATGATAACGGCGTTTTCTATCTCTTGCTCGAGTTCTTCGGCTCGCTCAATTGCGCCTTCCATACCTTTTGAAGCATCAGTTAACTCAAGCTGTGCTCCGTAGGCCTTCATCAACAATTTTCTTTCTTCAGACATATTTTCGGGCATGGTAATAATTAACTTTAATCCCTTGACTGCTGCCACCGAAGCAAGTCCAATACCAGTATTTCCGCTGGTAGGCTCTATAAGAGTTGTGTCTTTATTAATCTTGCCGCTCGCAAGGCCCTCTTCAATCATACTCAAACCAATACGGTCTTTTACCGATCCTCCAGGATTGAAAAATTCTACCTTTGCAAGTAGGTGAGCATGAAGTCTGTGCGCCTTTTCTAGTTTATGAAGGCGTATAAGTGGGGTATTTCCAACAAGTTCAAGTATCGAATTATGAACAGCCATAGCTTTCCTTTCTATATTCAAAGATTAGTTTGAAGTAAGTTTCTTCTGAAGTTTTTTCGGAGTAACTTTAAATGTTGCTCCCTTATGTTCGACTGAAATCGCCGCAAGTGCATTTCCGTGTAAAACAGCCTGTTCCATCTTTAATTCATGGGCAAGCGCACTTAAAAAGCCAGCCAACGGTGTCGACCATACGTGCACCGAAGGTTTCAAAAGACTGAGCACGGTAGCTTCCATCATCCTCTAAGGTATACAAGACGGTGTTTTCTTTACCGTTTCGATGAATTACACAACCAGGTTTGTGCTTGCTTCTTCCGTGCACAATTTTGTCAAAGGCAAGCTGGGTGAATTCATCGTTATTAAGCGAAACGATGGCGTTTGGTCTATCCCACAGGAGCGGAAGGGACTCTTTGATTGATGCTGCTGAAGGTCCTAAGTCGTAATACACCATAATTTTTTTCGACAGCTTTGACAAAAATTCAACCAGCGCCTCGTTGTGAGGCTGTAAGAGTTCGTAGCCACTTACATACACAAGGTCGTGAGCCTGAGGCTTAAGCTTAGAAAAATGCTCTTGAATCCAAAAGTTTTCAGCCCCCATGAAGGTAATAAAGGTACGCTCGCCACTTGGGGTGGTGATGACCAGGCACCAGCCATTATCGGTATTCTCATAGAAAAATTGCGCTTCAACATCTAATTTGCGAAATTCCTTTTTTAAGCGCTTGGCCCAAGGCCCCTTACCCATGATAATTCCAGGAAAAACGGGGACATTAAGCTGCGCGAGACCGCGCAAAACATTAAGGCCACAGCCGCCCATCTGCTCACCAAGCTCAGAGCCTAAAACGTCGCCCCCTTCTTGAGGATAGTCGGTAAGGCTAATTAATTTGTCTCCAATTGCTCCACCAAAAACATATACGGTGCGCTTGGCTAAGGCTTTACTTTTCTTGTTCATATAGTTTCCTAATGCTTGCGAGCTTGACTGCCGTTTCTTTAACGTGAAGCTTATTTGTGTGCTCTAAAAGCTCAAGCTCTTCGTGGTCGAACTTATCTATACTGCTAAAAGCGCCACAGAGTGCTGTCGCGATTGCTCCTATCGTATCAGTATCGCCGCCTAAATTCGCGCAGAATTGAGCGCAGCCGCGTGGATGAAAGTCAGTCACAAAAGCGGCAAAGACTACTGCAGGCAAAGTTTCTTGAATTGCCATGGTGGTGCCAATAAGTTCCCGAACAATCAAGGCAGCCCTACTAAGCTTGTCTGCGGGAAATTCAGAAAAATGCTTCGTAAAGGCTTCTTCATCATCAAGTAAATCTAAAAGGGGGAAGATGAAGCTCAAGCGTGCGGCGACACTCGGGGTAAAGACCGTGGACGTTTGCTCCTGGGCATACCTTGCTAGTCTTAAGGCAGTTTGGAATGCGGTCTTTGGACTTGCGCCGTCTATACCTGCACTTATAAAGCTTGTAACAAAGACTGAAGCAGCCAAAGCAAGTTCGCTTTTGTGGGTGGGGGAGTTTACGGCATAAATGCGCTCAAAATACTGTTCAAGCGCGGTTTTATCGTTTGGATCGGGGACGGGAAGTATGCATCCCATGGGGGAGATGCGCATAATACAGCCATTGGTAAGTCCCGGAGCGTCAATTTCTTCGACGGGCATTCCGTCTCGAAAGGCCTTAAGGGCAGCACTGCTTGAGGGTCCTAAAATGTTCTTATCCCATACCTCGTTGGTGTCGGCCCATTTTAAGAGTTCGTGTGCGAAGCTTTCTGCATCAGGTGCGCCACCTTGTTTGAGTATTGCTTTAATAAGGCAGAAAGCCATTTCAGTGTCGTCAGTAATTTGAGCTCGAACAAAAAGGTGAGATGCGGGATTTTCAGGATGACCAGGCAAAAGAGTTCTAATAGTCCCGAAAAGTTCTTGTAGTTTTTTGTAAGGTAAAAGCTCAGAGGGCATCCCATAAGCATCTCCAAGCGCCTGACCATACAAAACACAGGCTATGCTTTCAGTAAGCTTCGTATTATTTTGTTCACGCAAGACAATTCCACCCCTAAATTTTGCTTTCTTATTTGCTCTAGATAAGTATACTTTTAAATGTAATTAATTAATTATCCTAAGGCTAGGTGGTATGTTGTGACTGAAGCACCACAAACAAGTTCATCAGGAGTGGGACGTATTGAAGAAGTTGGTCTCGAGACCATTCCTGAATCAGAAAGAAAAGGTAAACCAAGCGATTTGTTCATGCCATGGTTTGCGGCAAACATTTCGGTACTAGGTTTATCGTGGGGTTCATGGGTTTTGGGCTTTGGTCTAAGTTTCACACAAGCCCTTATTGTTTCGATACTCGGCTTACTCATTTCGTTTGCCTTTTGCGGCGTCATCGCAATTTTAGGAAAACATGGCTCAGCTCCAACGCTAACCTTATCCCGTGCCGCCTTTGGTTATAACGGAAACAGAGTATCGGCTGCCATATCTTGGATTTTAACGGTAGGTTGGGAAACGGTCTTATGTATTCTTGCAACCCTTGCAACTGCTACAGTCTTGCAGGAATTCGGTTTTACTAACACGACCTATGCCTACATTATTGGTTTTGTTATTACCCTTGGTTTAGCAGGAGCTGCCGGAATTTTAGGTTTTGACACGATTATGAAAGTCCAAACCTGGATTACCTGGATCACTGCCATCCTTACCATCATCTACCTCATTTTGGTTTTACCTCAAATCAATATGACGCAAGTTTTGTCCATTCCAGCAGGTCCACTTCAAGCTTGCCTTGGTGCGTTTGTCATGGTTATGACAGGATATGGATTAGGTTGGGTGAATGCCGCTGCCGATTATTCCCGCTATCTTCCACGTAGCGCTTCAAGTGGTGGCGTTGTGTTCTGGACGACCTTCGGAGCCGCGCTCCCTTGTATGGTGCTTGTAATTTTCGGTCTCTTGCTCGTGGGCTCAAACGCAAGCCTTGGTGCAGCAATTGATTCTGATCCTATTGGAGCGCTCGTAACTATTTTGCCTTCATGTTTCTTAATCCCATTTACACTTGATGACATCCTAGGTTTAGTTGGAGGCATACACATTGAACTAAAAACTTAAGTCTAATAACTGATATCAACAGGAGTAAAAATTCCTCGCTTTGCTGCAAGTGCGATTGACTCACTTATTATGGCGCTCGGTACCATCTTCGTAGTATTTTTTGCAGAAGATTTCCTTGGGCCATTCCAAGGCTTCCTTACCACGCTTGGAGTAATTATTGCTGCATGGGCAGGCATTATGATCGCAGAAGCACTACTTCGCAAACGCGACTACGATGAGGAATCTTTGTATACGCCTCATGGCATTTATGGTTCCGTTAATTGGAAATCGCTCATCTTGCTTTTAGTAGCAACTATCATTGGCTGGGGTTTTGTGGTAAATGGTGCTGCATCCTGGCTTGACTGGCAAGGTTACTTCATGAACCTCATTGGCGGAAAAGAAGGACCTTGGGCTTATTCAAATCTTGGAGTTCTTTTTGCACTCTTAATTGGTTTTGTGGGACATGTCGTCTTGGGTGCGAATGACATTAAAAAACAAGAAGGTCGTGCATAAGTATGGAGGCTAATTCTCAGCTTGACGTCGAGCTTTCGCGAGCATTTGCAAACGAGCAAGAAAAACTGCAAGAAATATACGATGATGCACAGCTTTTACTTAAGCGTACGCACAAAGATCACTTCGATTTACTTGTCGTGTTAGGCTCAGGACTTCTTGAAGCTGCCGATTTAATAGGAGAGATTGAAGAAACGCTGCCTTTCTTTGATATTCCTGGTGTTAAAGATCCTGCGGTAGAAGGTCATGGACATAATATCTTCTCCGTGAACTATGAGGGAAAAAATATTTTGGTCTACACGGGTCGTTCGCATCTGTATGAAGATCTTGATCCTTACACCTTATGCCTTCCAGTTCGAGTAGCAGCTGCTACAGGCATCAAGGCTGCATTTTTAACGAACGCAGGAGGGTGCTTGCGCGACTGGAATCTGGGCGAGCTTATGGCTATCTCGGATCACATGAATTTTTCGGGAGCTTCTCCGTTTAATGGACCTGTTTTCACCGATATTTCTGGTGTATGGGACAAAGAGCTTTTAGAAACTATAAGCCCGCTTGCCGATAGGCAGGGTGTGTATGCCATGTTTAGGGGACCTGAATATCAAACGGTGGCCGAATCCAAATTCTTACAAATGATTGGCGTTGACAACGTAGGTATGTCAACGATTCTAGAAGCAATGGCGCTGCATCAGTTAGGTGTAAAAGTTTCGGGTGTCTCGGTTGTATCCGATCTTTCTTTTGCAGAAGAAATAGCCTCTCAAGAAACTGTTATTAAGGCGGTCCAGTCTTCGATTCCAAAAATCGTAGAAATAGTTCAAGCAATTGCACGTGAATTGTAACCAGTTCGTGACGCTTGTGCCATAGTATTTTGGGAACCATATAGTAGATACGATGATGAATATGTATGGAATATAGCTATGGCACAAACTAACAATTCAAATAAAAGTTCGACAAAAGATGAATATTTTAGTGCAGACAATCGCTTTCAGAATAAAGACCCCTACGATCATCCTTCATTTAGAAAACAAGAAGATGCATCGGTTTTTGAACCGCATGCGCTTGATAGTTTTGAAGAAAAAATTGACTCCTTTTTCCAGTCTGAAGATTTTTCGAATCTATCAGATTCTTTAGGTGAAGCGGTGTCTAAAGGAATCGAAACCGCAATCACGGGGGCAGCAGTTGGTTTATCTCACTATTCAAATGTATTAAATGACCTCTTGG
>JAUNLE010000046.1 GCA_030532415.1 Coriobacteriia bacterium
GTAAGCTAGAGCCAGTTTTTTGAGCGATACTCAATGAGGTGATTAAGAAGGTCATCCCATAGAGAGGTAACTTTTTCTCCAAGCGGTTCAGAGCTTCTTCAAAAGGAGTTCCAACCGAAATTAAATAAGCACAAGCAGCGAACTCTTCTCCTAATTTGCCCTCGAACTTTTCGCCCACATATTCAAATGACTGCTGTATGGAATGGCCTGCGGCTAAATTTTGCGAGATTGCTCTAAATACATCGGGCATCGCCTTATTCATATCATTAAAGACTTTTTTTGTGTGCCTTTTTGCAAGCTCATGCAAACTAACGAGACTTACACCAAGCATCAGAAAAGCTATGGCCAAACTTTGGCTTATCAAGAAGCTCACGAAGAAAGCTAAGGCCAGAATACTTATTAGCACTGCAAGCATGTAGTGTGCGTCATGACGTTTAAATCTTTTTAAAAATAAAATTTCAACGTTCTTTACATAACGCTCTATGCGCGGCCTACCAAGCAAACTATCAATGATGGCACCTTGAGCCAGCAGGTCCACTATTGATTTTTGCGAACGATGCTTCGTGCTTCTTAGTTCAAACAAGGAGCCTAAAAACAAAAATACTGCAATAAATGCTAAAGAAGTCACTAAGAAAAGGAGGAGTTTTTCCATGCTTCAACCTCCTCTTTTTCTGCAATGTTATTAATGATAAGCGTGTTTATAAAATCTGGAATGTGCTCAATTGTCCAAGAATCACTTTCGGGGTGATACGAAATAATTTTCTTGAGTCCTACTCCACCTGTGTCCTTTCGCTCAACAAGACACAAGTCGGTCACGCGTCGCTCACCCGATGGAATGCGAGCTTGCATGACAATTAAATCGAGTGCAGTTGCTATTTGATCTTCTATTACGTCGGCCGGAAGATTAATTCCATAACGAGACATAAGCACAAGTCTTACAATTGCCTCTTCGGGACTTCCAGCATGAAGCGTTGTAAGAGAGCCGTCATGACCGGTATTCATTGCCTGGAGCATATCAATAGTTTCTGCTCCCCTGCACTCACCAACAACAATTCTGTCTGGACGCATACGAAGCGCATTTATCACGAGGTCTCTAATTGACACCTCACCAACACCCTCAATGGACTTATCGCGTCTTTCTAACCTCACGACATGAGGATGGTCTTTAAATCGAAGTTCAGCTGAATCTTCTATGGTAATGATGCGTTCATCATAAGGAATCTCGCAGGAAAGCGCATTGAGCAGGGTCGTTTTGCCTGATCCTGTTGAGCCAACCACAGCAATATTTTTTCTCATAACAACTGCCCACGATAAGAGCTGGGCGTATTTTTGAGGTATTGATTTCAATTTGATGAGTTCTTGTAGGCTTGAAATACGATCGGAAAATTTTCTAATCGTAACAACCGAGCCGTCAAGTGCGATAGGAGAAATTACGACATTTACACGATAGCCATTGGCAAGCCTAGCGTTGACCAGTGGACTTGCTTCGTCAACTCTCCTACCTAACGGAGCGATTATCCTGTCTATCAAGACTTTAATCTGTTCGTCAGAGCTAAAAACATTTTCTAGCTCATATAATTTTCCACCTTGTTCGTAAAACATTGACTGCGTACCATTGATCATAATTTCTGTAATTGAATCATCTTTTAAAAGTGACTCCAAAGGCCCCAAGCCAATAATTTCATCGATAACATCTTCTATAAGCTCTTTGTTAAACTGCTCGTCAACTAAGTCAGGGCTGTTAACAAGAGCTTCAAGCACCACCTTCAGTTCGGAGCGCGCTTGCGCCTCATCTTGCTTGCTAATTTCCAAGAGACGTTTATAGCCAAGTTTTTTATACAGACGATCTTTAAGAAGCTTTATTTTCTTTCGCGTAAGCTCAAGATGATGCTTCTTCGAGGTCTCCTCTTTACTTAGGTAGTTCATTAAAGCCATGTTAACCACCTAGCAAACCAAAAAGAGATCGTTTATTTGTTTGCTTTTGTTCTGGCGTATCGCTTTGTATGCCTAGTTCCAAAAGCAAGTCATGTGCATAAGTTTTTATTGCATACGAAAATCTCGTATCCTCTTCAAGCACATCAAGCAATATTCCATATGAATTGAATTCTTCAAAATCATTTCCAGCATGAGGAATAGAGATGATATTGGGAGTATTAAGTTTTAAAGATAAGCTCGAAACAAAGGTGTAGTCACGTTGCTTTCTTAAAGATTTATTGATCAGGCAATAAATGCGCGAGCGCTCTATTCCAAGGCGATGCAATAAATCCAATCCAGAAACTAAACTCTGCTCGCAGCCTGCTCGCTCCTCTCCCATTAAGATCACTCGATCCGCCGCTTTTAGTGCACAAACCATGCTTTCATTCCATGTGTTTCCTGCATCTATCAGCAGTACCTCGTGTCTTGTTTTAAGCGTTTCGATAATGTGAGGAATATGCTCTTCTATCAGTTCTAGCTCCTCAGGTTTTTCAAAAAACCTATAACAATACGCGCGCCCACCAAGACGAACTTCATACTGGTCTAGATGATCTAAATCTAAACGTTCAGGCAAACTCACAGCCAACTTGCTTAGGCTAGGAAAGGCGTTAATGAATGCATCATTGATGCTTAGGATTCCGATAGAACGCTCATGCGATTGCATAGCTCCGGCTAAGAGTGTAGTGATGCTGGTGGTTCCTACAGCGCCCTGAGTTGCTACCAATGCCAAGACTTTATGAGCTTTCTCTTTACTGTTGTTGGAGTCTGTACCTTCGGTAGAAAGATCTTCTTGAGCTGGAAGCATCACTTCAATTAAGTCTTCATGTGAAGCTTTAATAACTTCAACGCTTGTATTCGGAAATTTCAACTTGATGATAGATTTCAAACTCCCAATGCTTACCTTTTCAATAGGGCTATATATAAGGAACTCACCTGGAGCTTCACGTAAATCACGCAAGGACTCCATGCTCGGAACCTGAAGAGGCTCATAGCTGCAAAACAGTTTCGCCTCCTCATACAAGGCAGGATATTTCTGAGAATCTCCAATTAAGATGGACTTACTTGTCATGGCTCTCACCAGGAAGAACAAAATAAAGAGACTTTTTTGATTCTGCGGCTATCAGTGCCTCGACAAGCTCTGGTTTTACCGCTAGCGTAAGCCACTCAATCTTGATTGGCTCAAGCGTAAGTTCATCAGATAAATGCGACGCGCTTGTTTGAACGACTAAAATATTTTGAGCAAGCAGGCTCACTTCATCAGAAGAACTGTAGACATCAATATGCATTCCTGGTCTTAAGAGACCGCCTACTGAAGTCAAACCCTTAGAACTTACGCTCAAGGCTACATGACCTGCAGGAATTTCAATCGACGGGGTTTGAGCAAAAGCATTTTTAGTTATTGGCATATTTTTTGAAAGTTCATGCTTAAGGCTTTTTCCAAGAGCCTCAGAAGCATCAACGATTGCCTGACTAGGAAGTAGATCTACCAGCCACACAAGCTTCGAAGTATTCTCCTCATTCAGAATTGTTCCAGCAGGCAATTCATCATTTGTAACAAGAACCTCGACGAGCTCTCCCCCGTAGCGCGCAAGTGCCTCTGACCTTTGATTATTCGCTTCAGCTTCGACTTGATTTAGATAGAAAAAGAGACCGAGCGTTGCCAATGAAGCGCATATAAGAGCAAGAATAAATTGAAGACGCTTATTCATTACCTTTATTTCCTCCTCTTATGGATGCAAGACCTTTATGTGTCTTCACATCCTATAAGAAGACTCATGAGTAAACGGAACTATATTTGATATGAATTTTTATCTAAAGGAATACAAAAATTGCGCTAAATTATTTTTAAATTGATGTTTAATCGTCTAGGATTTCAAGAAGGAAACTTACACACTTGGATCAAGGAGCATCTTGCTTTTGATCATTTCGTCTTGAATGCGACTATAAAGCTCTAAGCGCAAAGGATCAATGGTTCCCAACGATACGAGCTCTTGTACTGAGCATCCCGGCTCATTTTGATGGCTGCAATCTGAAAACTTGCAACGCAGTGCTGCTTCACTAATCTCGGGAAATGTCATTTTCAGGCCATCTTCATGCTGGACCAGCGGGATGGAGCGAAGGCCTGGTGCATCTATAAGAATGCCTGCATGAGGAATGGAAATCATCTCACGAGCAACTGTGGTATGACGCCCCTTATCATCACGCTCTCTTACCGTGCCAACTTGCAATTCATCTCGCTCAAGTAGGGCATTGATTAGACTCGACTTTCCCGCGCCACTCTCACCTAAAACAACAGCAATTTCTTTTTCATCAAGGCTGGCTTTGAGTTCTTGTAATCCCTGAGCTGTGTATGAGGAGGTGACAATAAGTTCAAGATCTGGAACCACTCTTTTGATCGTCTGTATGTCTTCTGCAAGATCTTCTTCATGCTTTTTTCGGTCCGCCTTGGTAAGAACTATCGCAACCTCGCAACGAGCCTCTTTAGCAATTACAACCGACTTTACCATTCGCTCAAGACTTGCATACGTTAAGGGTTTTTTATTCAGCGTGACCATTACAAAGACGGTATCGATATTTGCTGCAAGCACCTGCTCGTTAGCTGTTGAGGATTTATCCCATCGCGAAAATTCGCTTCTTCGAGGAACAATTGCCTCAATTATCGCCTTATCGTGCGCATCTGGTCTTCGCAACAAAAGCCAGTCACCAATTACTGCTCTGCTTTCAGTTTGCTTTACTAAAGCTATGGCATGCTCAGCTCGAATGGGCCCCTGCCTTGTCATAACGAGAGGGTAACCTCGGTCAAGCTTGATGACACAAGCTAGCTCCAAGGTCTCGGGTTTCTCTAAAGTCAGACCACTTTCTTTTCGAGTTGCAATTAAAATATCCTCAAAAATATTTTCTAAGGCAAAACCACCCAGCTTTTCGAAGCTGGGATAATAAGCACCTGCAGTGTCTGATAAATACGCCTCTTGCATTACTCTACGGCTTTCTTTTTTAGATTTCGATAGATGAGAAGAAGAGCACAGGCAAGCGCGAGCAGTCCTACACCAAGGATGATATTCACAATATTGAGTGAATCTCGATTGGGCCCGCCCTCTTCGATTACACTCACCTCATAAGCTCGTACGTCCATCTCGCCAAATTGATCAACGTCGTTAATATGATAAACGCCTGTAACCTGCAGTTTCGTACCAATGGTATTGTAGTCGCCCAAATTCTTTATGAGCTTGGCATGGTCATTTCGAATCAAAACGGAAATAGATCCTGTTGAGTCATCCAGAAGAATCCACTTAAAGCCTTTAGGACCATTGAGCACATCTCCTACGACTTCTCCACTAAATACCACAATCTTATTATCAAGTCGCTTGCTTGCACCCATAAGATCGCCAAGCGTGGCAGGCAGTGCATCAGCCGTAGGCTCAACACTTGGCGTTGGTAAAACGAAATCCTGAGGCGTATGAGCTTTTTGTTCTTTTGCAGCATCAGTTGTTCCAACAGCTTCAGTTGGAAAGCGAGGATAGAGCTTCAGTTGCTCTTCGTAAGGCAGCTCCAGGCGAGCATAGGAATTTGGAACAAACACCAAGCTCAAAGCCATGCAAGAAACAATTATAATCAGGAAGGTATACGCAAATCTTTTTTGTATCATCTGCGCACACCGTCTTTTTTGCGATTGATTCCATCTTTGAAAACTGGCTTTACGGTATAGTACAAGCCTGCGAAAAGGGCAAGAAGGGCGATGAATTCCAGACGCCCGCCCCACATTTGAATAATGAAGGTAAATTTCATAAGTGCAGGCATATCAGGTGAAAGCACCCCAGAAGACATACCAGCGTTAGATGTTGCAGCAATTGAGTCGAATGCTGCATCGATCGGTGAATTGCCAAAGAAAACGTAAACCATGGTTCCGATGAGGTAGGTAATAACGTAGAGGAGAAATACTGTCATTGCTGATGAGACTTCATTTGCCTCTAGAATCCTGTCCGAAAGATGGTGGTATTTTACTCTTACAACTGCTCTGTCCGGCGCAAGCGCACGTTTAATATCAGCAACGACGGACTTAAATATTATGGCAACGCGCAAGGCTTTAATACCGCCTGAAGTTGATCCGGTTGATCCTCCGAACCCCATGGCAATCATGATGGCGAAAAGAACCGCCGCACTTGATGCGTCTGCAAACTGTGAGGTGTAAAATATCTGAAATCCGGCACCCGTAATAGCTGCAAATACCGTAAAGATTCCGCGCCTCAAAAGTACGCCCACGGATTCGCCTAAAACCTTATCACCCGCAAAGGCGGCACTTAAAATGATGGTGACCACAATCACCCAAAACACGAGCGCTTTAATTTCGACATTATGGAAAATCTCTTCAAAGTGGCCATTCCAAATCATAAAATATAGCGAAAAGTTTATAGCACCACTTATCATGAGCACCATAATGATGAGCTCCAATAAAGGTGAATGATAGTAGACAATACTTGTTGACATGGGCGCAAAGCCGCCTGTTGCAAAGGCCGCACCACTCAGATATACCGCATGGTAGGCTGCTCTAAAGAAGTGAGCTCCATTGAAGAGCATAACGAAAACCAGGGCAATAGCACCAAGGCTTACAAATAAGAAGGTAATGCCCATAGAAAATCGTACCGTTGAAATAATATTCGGCAAGACGGAATCGGTCCTACCTTCTGCCTTATACAAAGACCCTGCTCCGCTTGAACGTGCAAAAACACCGATGGTCATAGCAAAGGCGATGATTCCTTGTGCACCCATCAAAAGCGTCATCATCCTCCATATTCCATGAGAATACGCGAGGTGATTTGGGTCTTCTAAAATTGACATACCGGTTGTGGTGAAGGCTGAAACTGATTCGAAAAATGCATTTAAAAATGAAGAAAAATGCCCAGACAGAAAAAAGGGTATGGTTCCGAAAAAAGAAACAAAAACCCAGGTAAGCCCCGTAAGCAGAATAGCTTGCCGTCCATTGAGCTGATTTGGTCTAAACTTCAAGAGAACCAGGAGAGCCCCTGCCAAGCAGGTGATTCCCATAGATAAAATGAAGTCGCCCAAAGGCTCCATCTCTCGCGCTATGACAGCCACGAAAATAGGGATGAGCATCGAAACGCCAACTAAAAGCAGGACAAGTCCAAGATAGTGACCTACTATTCTGAAATCTTCTAGTTGGAATCGAGTTAACATGCTAATCAGTCAGGCCGTAAACGAAAAATGCAAGTACATACAAAAACAAAGTGAACACTAAAATGACAGCAATAACTTTAAGCAAAATAACTACAGGCTCAAAGAATTGTTTGATTTTAGCTTGATTAAAAATCATTCCTTTGTAGCGCTCCTTCATCGTTTAGTATGTTCATCTAGTTTAAACGATTTTAAGTCTAAAGATAAAACATATAGGAAAGCGGTAGCCATACGATGATGAAAATTAAAAAACCGCCCTTATTGTAAGAGCGGTTTGTACATAATGGTAAATAGAATTTCAGACTATTCGTCTTCTTCATTAAGTCTTTGAGTTTTAGCTGGATCTAAACCAATTCCAGGACCCATGGTTGAAGAAATTGAAACTGATTTGATGTACTTACCCTTAGCGCTTGCTGGCTTTACACGTAAGATTTCATCAAGAAGTGCTCCGTAGTTCTCAACAAGTTTAGACTCATCAAAAGAAGCCTTACCAATAACAACGTGTGCAATACCATAACGATCAGCACGATACTCAACACGTCCAGCCTTAAGTTCTTGAACCATTTTAGCTACATCGTTCGTAACGGTACCAAGTTTAGGGTTAGGCATAAGTCCACGAGGACCTAAAATCTTACCTAAACGACCCACTTTGCCCATCATATCAGGGGTAGCGATAGCAGCGTCAAAGTTTAATTCACCGTTTTGGATGTCAGCAATAAGTTCATCAGAACCTACGATATCTGCACCAGCCTCTTCAGCTTCACGTGCTTTTTCAGACTCAGCAAAAACTGCTACGCGAACAGATTGGCCGGTACCATGAGGTAGAGAAATAGAGCCTCTAATTTGTTGGTCAGCCTTACGAGGATCAATACCAAGTCTGAAGTGAACTTCAATGGTCTCGTCAAACTTAGCAGTTGCAAGTTCTTTTACCAGACGCATACCTGCGAGTGGAGAATAGAGCTTGCCTTTTTCTAATTTCTCTAACTTCTGATTGTAGTTTTTACCATGTTTTGCCATGATATATCCTTTCGTGGTACAAACGGAAAACTCCTCCCACATAGATCACTGCACGCAAGGTGCAGAATTTATTTATTAGTTTTCAGCGATAGTAACGCCCATTGAACGAGCGGTACCTGCGACAACCTTCTTTGCAGCCTCAATATCATTTGCGTTAAGGTCAGGAAGTTTGGTCTCAGCAATAGCAGTTAATTGCTCTTGAGATAATTCACCAACCTTATCTTTTTGAGGAACACCTGAACCGCTCTTAATCTTCAGCGCTTCCTTGATTAAAATTGATGCTGGAGGAGTCTTGGTAATGAACTCAAAAGACTTGTCCTCATAAACAGTAATTTCAACAGGAATAACGGTGTTTCCCTTGTCAGCAGTAGCAGCATTGAATTGCTGTACGAACTGCATAATATTAACGCCCTGAGCACCAAGGGCTGGACCTACTGGAGGAGCAGGACTAGCTTGGCCTGCAGGGATTTGTAGCTTAACAAAGCCCGTTACTTTCTTAGCCATGTATCTCGTTAGCCTTTCATGCTTAGAGACTTCAGATGAAGCCTCATTAAATGTTTTTCTATCTCAAAAGACTCGTGAGAAGCGTCCCTCTTGTAAGGGGGCACAAATCTTTATTGAGCTACTAATCTATTTGAGCTACCTGTTCAAAGGAAAGTTCGACAGGTGTCTCACGTCCAAAGATGGAAACCATAACTTTAACTTTGCCCGACTGAACGTCGACCTCAGAGATAATTCCATCAAAATCTGCAAGTGGACCAGCAGTAACTTTTACAGTCTCGCCAACTTGTAAATCGGTAGAAGTGCGTTTAGGTATTTCGCCTTTAGAAGAGCGGCGCATAATCTTGTTATACTCATCACGTGCCAAAGGGACTGGCTTTCCCTCTGCGCCAACAAAACCAGTTACACCTGGAGTATTGCGGACAGCTGACCACGCACGGTCGTCGAGTTCCATTCGAATCAACACATATCCGGGAAGCACCTTCTTTTCCGAGGTGACTCTTCTTCCACCCTCTTTAATTTCGGTTACTTCTTCCATAGGAATTTGGATATCAAAAATTTGATCCTCAAGACCCATTGATTCAATACGATGAAGGATGTCTGTCTTTACCTTATTTTCATATCCTGAGTATGTATGCAAAACATACCAGCGTTTAGCCATAATTTATTACCTACCTCAGAGATGAAAACGCTAAGAACAGAGGAACAATCAAAGTATCCACAATGTAGATAAGAACGCCGAAGAAAATCAAGGTAGCAATAACGACGATTGTGTAATTCAGAACATCTTCTTTGCTAGGCCACACAACGCGATTGAGCTCGCTGCGAACACCTTTTAAATAGCTTTTAATAGATGAGTCGCCTGATTTTTTGGCATTCTTAGCTGGCTTATTCTTTTCGTTTTTAGAAGCCTTTTTAATTTCTTCCTTATTCTTTGTAGCCATACTATCCTAACAATCACTTACTACTATCTAAACAAAATCAGTGCTTTATAAGTAAAGCACTGATGAATAATCTGGCAGGTCAGGAGGGATTCGAACCCCCAACAAACGGTTTTGGAGACCGCCGCTCTACCGTTGGAGCTACTGACCTGTATTAGTGCTTCGGGAAACTAGCGAGTTTCCTTATGCACTGTATGCTTACTACACCATGGGCAGTACTTCTTCAATTCCATACGCTCAGGGTTTTTCTGCTTATTCTTTTTGGTCGTGTAATTACGACGTTTGCATTCGTCACATGCTAAAGTGACTAATGTACGCATAATTTACCTCTCCTTCTGAAATCTTAGGGCAAAATAATTGACCTTAAGACAAAGAAATACGTTAGCATTCCTTATAAAATCTTGTCAATAAAGCTCTTGCACATACTAAGAAATAACATGAGAAGAGCGCAAATTAAGCCAGTGCTTAAAAAGACCCGGTGACAATGCACCGGGTCCCATATAAGACTGTACAAATAGTGTTAAGACTATTTAATAATCTTAGAAATACGTCCTGAACCAACCGTGTGGCCACCCTCACGGATAGCGAAACGATCGCCCTCGTCCATAGCGATTGGGTGGATTAACTCAGCGGTAATCTCAACGTTGTCGCCAGGCATAACCATCTCTACACCCTCTGGAAGGTGTGCAACACCAGTTACATCAGTGGTGCGGAAGTAGAATTGTGGACGATAACCGGTGAAGAATGGGGTGTGACGTCCACCTTCTTCTTTGGTTAATACGTAAACTTGACCAGCGAACTCGGTGTGAGGGGTAACAGTACCTGGCTTACAGAGAACTTGTCCGCGAACAATGTCCTCACGCTTAAGACCACGAAGGAGGATACCTGCGTTGTCTCCAGCCTCAGCTAAGTCAAGCATCTTTCTGAACATCTCAATACCGGTAACAACGGTCTTTTGAGTTTCTTTAATACCAACAATTTCAACTTCATCGTTGAGTTTGATGGTTCCGCGCTCAACACGACCAGTTGCAACAGTACCACGACCGGTAATGGTGAATACGTCTTCAACAGCCATTAAGAATGGTTTATCAGTGTCACGCTCTGGGGTTGGAATGTACTCATCAACTGCAGCCATGAGTTCCCAAATTGCGTCAACCCATTTTTCCTCACCGTTAAGAGCGCCTAAAGCAGAACCCTTGATAACTGGAACTTCGTCTCCTGGGAACTCGTTGTCGCTTAAGAGTTCACGAGTCTCCATTTCAACTAATTCTAAGAGCTCTTCGTCGTCTACCATATCGCATTTGTTTAAGAAAACTACGATGTATGGAACGCCAACTTGACGAGCTAATAAGATGTGCTCGCGAGTTTGAGCCATAGGACCATCAGTTGCAGCAATAACGAGGATTGCACCGTCCAGTTGAGCTGC
>JAUNLE010000047.1 GCA_030532415.1 Coriobacteriia bacterium
TGAAGAAGCTGCTCCTGCACCTGCTCCCGAGGATCCTAAAGGGAAAAAGAAGGAAGAGTAGAAGGAAGAGGTTTCTGAACTTTCTGGTGAAATCACTGCTGTTGGTTCTTCTGCACTTAAACCATTAGTTGAGGCTGCTAGTGAAGAGTTCAAGAAAAAGAACCCTAAGGTACAAATCAATGTTCAAGCTGGTGGTTCTGGTACCGGTATTTCTTCAATTGCACAAGGCTCAGTTGATATTGGTAACTCAGACGTTTTCGCTGAAGAAAAAGATGTTAATCCAGCAGAAGTAAAGATTAAAGACAACAAGGTATGTATCGTTGGTATGGGTCCTGTAGCTCACAAAGAAGTTGGCGTGGACGACATCACCAAAGATCAACTCAAAGATATCTTCATGGGTAAAATCACCAACTGGAAAGAGGTTGGCGGCGCTGATACTCCAATCGTAGTTATCAACCGTGCAGCTGGTTCTGGTACCCGTGCAACATTCGAGAAGTTTGGTCTAGACGGCGAAACTCCAATGCAAGCACAAGAGCAAGACAACAGTGGTACCGTTGCAAAGATGGTTGCCGAGACCCCAGGTGCTATCTCTTACCTTGCTTTCTCATACCTCAATGACACCATGGTTTCTCTTAAGGTTGACGGCGTAGAGCCAACCGATGCAAATATCATGGACAACTCATGGGTAATCTGGGCTTACGAGCACATGTACACTGCTGAAGAGCCAACCCCACAAACCCAAGCTTTCATCGACTTCATGTTAAGTGACGAGGTTCAAAATAGCCTCGTTGGTGAACTTGGTTATATTTCAGTTAGTGGTATGAAGGTTGAACGCAACGCTCAAGGTGAAGTAAGCAATCTTTAATTAATAGTTACTAGTAATTAAGCCCTTCAGGATTGTCTTATCTTGGAGGGCTTTTTTAAAATGTTTATTTTGTAAGAGAAGTTTAGTGCGGAAGAGAAGAATACCCTCATGAGTAAAAAATCTTCAGTAATACCTAAGCGTAATCTTGAGTGGTTCGGGATTATTCTCAGTGGTATTTGCGTATTGATTATTATTGCACTCGTTTTTGCCTTAATTTTCATGGTTGCAAATCAAGGACTTGCAACATTTTTTGTCGATGGAGTTAACTTCATCGATTTTATAACGGGAACGGTATGGAACCCTACGGTTAAAAATGAGGCAACGGGGCTTCCAATTACGGGCGCTGTTCCAATGATTGCAGGTTCATTTGCCGTAACCTTTTTATCGACCTTAATTGCAACCCCACTTGCAATTGGTGCTGCGGTCTTTGTTGTCGAGATTTCTCCTAGGATCGGTAAAAAATATTTCCAACCAGCAATTGAACTCTTAGTTGGTATTCCATCAGTTGTATACGGTCTGATCGGTTTGATGGTAATCGTAAAATTCATGAGAGGTGCTGTTGGTGGTACCGGATATGGTATTTTGTCAGGTTCTATCGTTTTGGCACTCATGATCTTACCTACTATCACTTCGCTTTCAATTGACGCGCTTGCGGCCGTACCAAATTCTTATCGCCAAGGAGCGCTTGCACTCGGCTCAACTCGCTGGCAGATGATTTCGAAAGTTGTGCTTAGAGCTGCACTTCCAGCACTTATGACTTCTGTCATCTTAGGTATGACTCGTGCCTTTGGTGAGGCATTGGCCGTGCAGATGGTTATTGGTAACGCGCCAGTTATGCCAAATTCATTCTTTACCCCTGCGTCAACCTTGACCTCGGTCTTAACCATGGGAATGGGTAATTCCATTTTCGGAACCCTTGAGAACAATGTTTTATGGTCACTTGCATTGTTATTAATGTTTATGTCGCTCATCTTTATTGCGATTATCCATCTCATCGGTAAGGTAGGAAGTTTGGAGCATACAAGATAATGAAAACTTTAACGCATGAAGAACATCTGGCTCAGATTAAGAAAAATAAGAAGTCAGATAAAGTTGCTACAACCATACTTTCTATCATTGTTGCATTTATTAGCCTCGTGCTTGTATCAGTAATTGTGTATATCGTTGCAAGAGGCTTACCTTATTTGTCTTGGGATTTTATAACCAAAAATCCCGAGTCATTTAAAGCTGGTGGCGGTATTGGACCTCAGATATTTAACTCGTTTTACCTGCTCTTTTTAACGATGTTAATTTCCATTCCGCTTTCACTTGGAGGAGCAATATACCTCACGCAATATGCCCCTCAAAATGCCTTAACCGGTTTTGTGAAACTGGCAATTGAAACCCTGTCCTCACTACCTTCAATTGTTGTTGGTTTGTTTGGATACCTTTTCTTCGTCATTAAATTTGGCTGGGGATTTTCAATTTTGTCCGGTTCTATTGCACTAACGATGTTTAATCTCCCAATTATGGTTCGTGTTATTCAGCAATCACTCGAAGCGGTCCCTGCTTACCAAAGAGATGCAGGACTTGCCTTGGGTCTTACCCGTTGGGAAACGACCATCCATATTTTAATCCCCGAGGCTCTTGCAGGTATTATTACTGGTATTATCCTGTGTGCAGGTCGTGTTTTTGGTGAGGCAGCTGCTTTAATTTACACCTCTGGACAGTCAGCTCCCGAGATTGATTTACTTAATTTCAATCTTACTGACCCTTCAAGTGCTTGGAATATAATGCGCCCAGCCGAGACCCTCGCTGTCCATATTTGGAAAGTGAATTCCGAGGGCGTTATTCCAGATGTAGATATAGTTTCTGCGGGAACTGCAGCTTTCTTAATGATATGTGTACTTTTATTTAATGTCGCTGCTCGCGCAGTTGGCGCATCAATTCAAAAGAAGGTGACCGCAAAGTAATGAATGATCAAACAACTCAAACACAGCAGGATAATGCTTACGCATTAGACTCATACACGCAGGACGAATTCTTAGCGGTTCAAGATAAAATCCCTGGCGATGTTGTTATGAGGACAGATAAGCTTAATTTGTTCTATAACAAAACTAAACAGGCTCTAAAAAATGTTTCGTTGGATTTTCGCAAAAACGAGGTAAGCGCCTTAATTGGTCCTTCAGGTTGCGGTAAGTCAACCTACTTAAGATGCCTTAATCTGATGAATCGTGAAATTCCAAACTGTATCTTCACCGAACCCATTTATTACAAAGGTGAAGACATCAATTCAAGAGAAGCTGATGTCTACGAGGTGAGAAAACACATTGGCATGGTATTTCAGCAACCAAACCCTTTTGCAAAGTCAATTTATGACAACATTGCTTTTGCTCCTAAAAAACATGGACTAAAAGATAAGCAAGCATTAGATGAATTGGTTGAAAGTTCACTTCGCGGTGCTGCGCTGTGGGATGAGGTTAAAGATATCCTTCACAAGAGTGCCTTTGAATTATCGGGTGGACAACAACAGCGCTTGTGTATTGCAAGAACAATTGCAATGAAACCCGACGTAATCTTGATGGATGAACCAGCAAGTGCTCTCGATCCAATCTCGACGCTAAAAATTGAGGAGTTAATGCGCGAGCTGGCGAAGGATTATTGCATTATTTCAGTTACGCACAACATGGAACAAGCAAAACGTATTTCTGAATACACTGCATTTTTCTACTTCGGTGAAGTAATAGAGTACGGCAACACCATGAAGATGTTTGAAAACCCTAAAACTGAATTACTCCAAGAATACCTGAGCGGTCATTTCTCTTAAGGTATCGCTTAATTTCACAAAAAATTAAAGTTTCGAGACCGAGTCTAGTAGTAGATTCGGTCTTTTCTCATTTTTAAGGCATCTCTTAACGGATAGCTCTCGAAATTTCTCAGGCTTTGCCCTAGAGTGGTGTTAGAATGAAGTCGAAATTATATTTCTTGAAAAATACAGGAGGAAGTCTTTGTTCCTAAAAAAATTGTTCCACGGTGGAGTTCATCCCAGTGAACATAAGGATACTTCGATGATGCCTATAGAAGACTTCTATGAAGTCGGATCTGTATTAATTCCCATGTTTATGCATATAGGCGCACCTTGTAAGCCTTTAGTAAAAAGGGGAGATGTCGTAGCTCGCGGCCAAATAATAGGTGAGGCAACGGGTATTTCAGCTCCTATCCATGCTTCTGTTTCTGGGACAGTAAAATCGGTAAAAGATCGTCTTTTGGCTACGAATTCAGTTATCAGCTGTGTCGAAATTGAAAATGACGGTGAAATGCGACTAGACGATTCGCTTAAAGCTCCAAGTTATAGTGATCGTGAATCATTTTTACAGTGCATACGAGATTCTGGCGTCGTAGGTCTTGGCGGTGCAGGCTTTCCAACCTGGCAAAAATTCAATGAATCAAAACCAGGAGTAAAAATTAAAACGCTTTTACTTAATGGTATGGAATGTGAGCCCTACATCACCTCTGACCATCGACAAATGCTCGAAAACGCAGATCTACTTATTAAAGGTAGCGCTCGCCTTGTTAAAGAACTCGATATGGATCGTGCAATTATTGGACTTGAAGACAATAAGCCCGATGCGCTCAAAGTGCTCAAAGCGAAGCTAGAAGAGCTAAAATCGTATGACAAGGTAGATAGCATAGAAGTCAGAGCATTTCCAACCAGGTATCCCCAAGGAGCTGCAAAAATTTTTGCCTATGCTGCTACAGGAATTCCAGTACCTGCAGGTTCAAGAACGACCGATATTGGAGTGCAGGTTATTAACGTTTCTACCGTTATTGAACTTGAGCGATATTTTGAAACAGGTCTTCCGCTTGTCGACCGAGTTATTACGCTTACCGGCGACTGTGTAAATAAGCCTGGTAATTACAGGGTTCCAATAGGCGCTCTTCTTGACGAGCTTGTTGAAAGTCTTGGCGGTTTTTCTCAAGAACCATCAGTTGTCACCATGGGTGGACCAATGAATGGTCAGGTTCTATCCGATTTGAATACACCAATTATCAAGAACAATAATGCAATCTTATTATTGAGTGATGAGCGTGTAGATATTCATGCAGAACATGCCTGCATTCGATGTGGCCGCTGTATTGAAGTGTGTCCCGCTAATTTAATGCCACTTAAGCTCGACCAAGCTGCCCGCAATCGAGACTTCGAAATGCTTGATGCCTTTGCAGTAAATAATTGTGTTGATTGCGGATCTTGCGCCTATATATGTCCTTCAAAACGTCATTTATTACAGTCAATCAAGGCTGGTAAGGCCTTCTATCGAAGCGAGTCAAGAAAAATGACTGCTGCTAAAAAGGAGGCCTAGTGTTAAAAGCAAGTCCTAATCCCTTAGTCAAAGACAGCGATTCAACAGCTCGCATCATGTTAATCGTTTGTCTTTCAATGATTCCAAATATCATTGCGGGATTTCTAATCTTTGGGTATCGTGCCCTTATTCTTTACGCGGTATCGGTGCTTACTTGTGTGCTTAGCGAGCACGTAAGCTGCATGCTTATGAAAAAGGAATCGACCATTAAGGATTTTTCAGCAGTAGTTACGGGTCTGTTGTTTGCAGCCTTGCTTCCTGTAGGAACTCCCTTATATATGGTTATCTTTGGTGCAATAGTCGCAATTGTGGTCGTCAAGATGGTCTTTGGTGGCATAGGCTATAACTTTGCCAATCCCGCTATTGCAGCGCGCATCGTCCTCATTATTGCCTTTCCAGCCACCATGGCAAATTATGCAGTTTTACCACAGTACGCCCAGGGAAGCCCCGCCTTATCTGCAGACGTTTCGAATCTTTTTGCCGATACCGTGACCTCTGCAACCCCCATGGCTCTGTTAAATGATGGCGCTAAGCTTGACTTACTGGGACTCTTTTTAGGGACTCATTCAGGTTCAATTGGAGAAGTATCAATGCTTGCCATCTTAATTGGTGCAGCAATCCTGCTCATCTTTGGGGTTATCGATCTATGGATTCCGCTCTTCTACATTGGATCAACCTTAGTCTTTGCGCTGCTCTTAGGCTCCGATCCGCTTTATAACCTTATGAGCGGGGGCTTGATGCTTGGTGCTTGGTATATGGCAAACGACTACACAACTTCACCTTTAACGAAACAAGGCAAGATTGTCTATGCAATTGGTTGTGGACTCATTACTGCGCTCGTTCGTGTTGTGGGCTTTGCAAGCGAAGGAGTCGCATTTGCCATCTTATTTATGAATTTACTTACACCCTTACTAGATAAAGTATTTATCACCAAACCTTTGGGAGGTGTAAAACGATTCAATGCAAGATAAACGTAAAAATGGTCTTGTCTACCCGCTCTTTGCACTCGTCGTAATTGCTCTGATTATGGGAGCAATTTTAGGGCTTACAAATTTCGCGACGGCCGATATTATCCAAGAACAAATTTTGCAAAAAGCGCAAGAATCAAGACAGAAAATTTTTCCCGAGGCAGATAGTTTTACCGAAATACAGCTAGAAGAGCGCCATCAAAACCTTGCGCCTGGACTTGAATCGGTTTTTAGTGCCCAGTCACAAGGTGAACTTGTTGGCTATGTGTTTACTGCAGCTAATAAGGGATATGCAGGGGATGTACCTGCGGTTATTGGCATTAATCTGGATGGCAAGATTATTGGTATTGAAGTACAGGATAATAAAGAAACTCCTGGTCTTGGCACAAAGGTTGCACTTCCTGACTTTTTAGATCCCATCATAGGGACTTCGGTAGACGATTCGATGGAAATCGTTAAATCTTATGAAACGAAACCTGGTATTTCCGCTGTAACGGGAGCAACCTTTTCGTCTGCTGCAATTGCTGCGGACTTAAAGGATGCACGAGCAGTATTCAATGAGCTTACCGGGGAGGAACAATAAATGGCTGCTAAAAAACAAGATCCCCTTAATCTGGTATTTCTCAGAGGTATTATTCGGGATAACCCAGTCTTAGTGCTACTTTTAGGTACGTGTCCGTTTTTAGCTACAACCACCTCATTTTTTAATGGTTTGGGCATTGGACTTGCAACGACCTTCGTTTTGCTCATGACGAACGTGGTAATTTCACTGCTGCGCAACTTTATCCCTAATAAAGTGCGTATTCCTGCCTATATTATTGTCATCGCAGGCTTTGTTTCTGTTGTAGAACTCCTCATTCGTGCATACGTTCCAAGTTTGTATCAATCGCTTGGAATCTTTATCCCGCTTATTACCGTAAACTGCATCGTATTAGGAAGAGCCGAGGCTTTTGCTTCACAAAACACGGTTTTGCGCTCTGTCTTAGATGCGCTTGGCATGGGGCTTGGTTTCACCCTTGCCTGTGTGCTCATGGGTGTTATTCGTGAGTTTTTTGGTAGTGGCATGATCTTCGGTTATGCCGTTCCTTGGCTTGTCGACAATCCCTTCTTAATCTTTATCATGCCTACAGGCGGCTTTTTCGTCTATGCTCTTCTGATTATTCTGGTCATCGCATTCCAAAAATATCTTGATAGAAGAAGAGCAGAAAAAGAAGCTGCTATTATCGAGCGTTATCTGGCGCTTAATTCCGATGACCCTGAAATAGTTAAAGCTGCCCTTATGCAGGAAAGTGATGCATGTACCAGCGCTTCTTGTGAAGGTTGTGGGCTTGTAGGAGGCTGTGGAATGGAGCAGTATCGCGCTCAGATGAGGCCTAGGAGAAGTCGGCTGAACTTAGCCTACCACTCAAAACTAAAACCCGCCTTTGGACAAGAAGGGGATGAATAATAATGTCGCTTTTGGTAATCCTCTTTAATTCAATCTTCGTGCAAAACATCGTCCTAACCCAATTTTTAGGAATCTGCGCCTTTTTAGGAGTTTCTGCCGATACCAAGTCAGCACGCGGTATGGGATATGCTGTCGTCTTCGTTTTACTTATCTCTTCAGCAATAACCTGGCCAATTTTTCACTTCGTACTTCTACCATACAAGCTCGATTTTATTAGGACCGTCGTGTTCGCCCTCGTTATCGCTGCTGTTGTGCAAATGGTAGAAATTATTATGAAAAAGAGTATTCCCAGTTTGCATGAGTCGCTTGGAATTTATCTGCCACTCATTACTACCAACTGTGCAATTTTAGGTATTGCTATTACGAACGTCGAGTCTGAGTACAATTTTATCGAAGCTATCGTCAACGCATTTGGAACGGGCATTGGATTTTTTATTGCCATTGTCCTTTTCAGTGTTTTGAGAAAAACTATGATGAGTGCACCCATACCTCAAACCTTCAAAGGACTTCCTGCAGCCCTGGTAGCTGCAGCAATCATGTCACTTGCCTTCGTTGGTTTTTCTGGCGTTGCCGAAAACCTCTTTATATAAGGTGAAAAAGGAGTAAAGACTGTGACTATTATAGAATTCATAGCATCTCCAGCTGTTTTACTGTTCCTCGTAGCCCTTGTGCTTGGTATTGCAATTTTAATTATTTCTAAGAAATTTGCCGTGCAAAGCAATCAAGCGGTCGACGAGATTTTAGATATTTTGCCAGGCGCCAATTGCGGCGCTTGTGGCTTACCAGGTTGTCAAGCGTATGCTGAAGCCTTAGTTAATGAAGATATTGAAAACACCTCCTTATGCAGTGTTGGAGGTGCCGATACTGCCAAAGAGCTTGCCGAATACCTGGGCAAGGTTGTTGATGACTTCAATGTTGAAGTAGCCTCTGTCATGTGCATGGGCACCAATTATTTAACGACATCGCGCTACGAATATAAGGGTCTTAAATCTTGTACGGCAGCAAATTCCTTTCAGTCTGGTCCGAAATCTTGCCAATATGGTTGTATCGGTTTTGGCGATTGCGTTGATGTATGTGAATACGACGCGATACACGTCATTGACGGTGTCGCAAAGGTGGATGCCGATAACTGCACTGCCTGCAAAAAGTGTGTGGCAGTCTGTCCAAAACAGCTTATCCATATGGTTCCAAAACGTGACGATATTCATGAAGTACGCTGCGCAAATTTACTCAGCGGTGTCTTAACTAAAAAGATGTGTGACATAGGCTGTATAGGTTGTGGTAAGTGTGTCAAGGTCTGTGAGGATGACGCCATTAGCCTTAAACTCAGCGTTGCCTTCATTGACCAAGCAAAATGCATCCAATGCTCGAAATGTCTTGAAGTTTGCCCTACTCACTCAATTACAATGGGTCTAGATTACTATCCTCAAGTAGTTGAGAAAAAGACTAAGAAAGTAAATGAAGTCAAGTAAGGGTATCGATGATTTTTGAAGAGCATCTTGAATTTTTAAGCCGAGAAGCGCTGGACGATCTTCAGCTTGCTCGCTTTAAAACGCAACTGAGCTACGTCTATAATCATATTGATTTTTATCGAAAGTCATTTGATGCTGCAGGTTTTAATCCATGCGATTTCAAAAGTCTTGAAGATGTAAAAAAGCTTCCCTTTACCACTAAGCAGGATTTACGAGACGCCTATCCCAATAAAATGTTTGGTGCCAAAAGAGATGATATCGTTCGCATTCATGCTTCAAGTGGTACCTCTGGGCAGGCAAGTATTGTTGGCTATACGCAAAACGATTTGCATACCTGGGGTCGTATGGTTGCACGCGCCTATGCGCTTGCAGGTCTAAGTGCTCAATCTACCATACAAGTCTCCTATGGTTACGGCCTGTTTACGGGAGGTCTTGGTGCTCATTTTGGTGCAGAGACCCTTGGGGCTACCGCAGTTCCTATGTCAACCGGCAACACGAAAAGACAAATTCAATTCTTAAAGGATTTTGAAGTGGATGCGCTTGCGTGCACTCCTTCGTATGCGCTTGTGATTGCCGAGCACTTAGAAGAGATGCATATCGATAAAGACGAGCTTAGCCTTTCTCGCGCTATCTTGGGTGGCGAGCCGTATACCGAAGAGATGAGACGTGAAATTGAGTCTGCTTTAGGAATTGATTGCTATGACATATATGGCTTAAGCGAAATTATGGGTCCAGGAGTGGCTTGCGAATGTTCCGAGAAACATGGAAAGCATATTTGGGAAGATGAGTTTTATGTCGAAATTATCGATCCAGACACCTTAGAAGTTTTACCTGACGGATCGTGGGGAGAACTTGTACTTACCACGCTTTCTCGAGAATGCTCTCCAGTCATTCGTTATAGAACACGAGATATTTCAAGGATAATTCCTGGTGTTTGTGCTTGCAAACGACAACATAGGCGACTTGATAAACTTAAAGGTAGAAGCGATGATATGCTTGTCATTCGCGGCGTTAATGTGTATCCAAGTCAAATTGAATCAGTTATCCAATCCTTTGAAGAGGTTTCTCCTTTCTATCAAATTGTTTTATATAAAGAAGGACCGCTTGATCAGATTTCAGTTGAACTTGAATTATCAGAAGGCTTTGCCCTAGACGAAATTAAACGTATTCAAAAGGTAAGTAAACGAATTTCCGACGCTTTGCGGAGCAATTTACAAATTAACGTTAAAGTTAAGATTGTAGAATCGCGATCAATAGAGCGAAGCGAAGGTAAAAGTAGACGTATTATCGACCTGAGAGGTGAATAATCCATGCTCCGACAACTGACGGTATTTATCGAGAATAAAAATGGACGTCTTGCTGCTTTGTGTCGAACATTAAGTGACCACAACATTAATATGTCTGCTTTGATGCTTGCTGATACTGACGAATTTGGCATCGTGCGTATCATTTGTGAGGACCCTCAAAAAGCCCAGGACGTTTTACATAAGAGCGGATACAGCTCGGCGGTCAATGATGTTTTGGGTATTCAGGTTAGCGATGAAGTTGGGGGACTTGCTGAAGTGCTCTCAATTTTTGAAGAAGCATCCCTTGCCATTGAATATGCCTACTGCTTTTCGCGAGAATCAATAGATGCTCGAAGTGCTGTTGTTGTTATAAAAACAGGCAAAGACCAAAACGAGTATGCAAATCAGGTCTTAAGCGATTGTAAGGTAAGGCTTTTAAATCAAGAAGACTTACAAGGTTAGCTTAAAACCTTCGGTACAGATGTAGAAGTAAACGGTGAAAATTTTATTACGGGTACTCTTAGGGTTTTGTTTCCTATGCGCACAGAATGCCTATGGGCTAGAACCATTTGAGATACATGATAGTCACGCAGTACAAGAAGATATAGCTAATGACGATCAAGAAGAAAAGCTAAAGATCTTACCTGAAAGTTTGTA
>JAUNLE010000048.1:0-2410 GCA_030532415.1 Coriobacteriia bacterium
AATCCTTACTAATTTGATCTGCTAGTTCCTGAACTCGTTGAGCAATTTCTTCCTGTGTAAACAAAACACTGCTTATATCGTCACTGAGCATATCTAATCATCCCTATATTCATTACATCTGAAATGATAATTCTACTAGTCTCGTGCTATTTTTGCTACATTCAACGGCCCTATCTAGGCGAATTCCTGCTATACACACAATCTGCGAGCCATCCTTAGTTTTAACCAGCGGTATTGACGCCCTGTGTCTTAGGGGGATTCGCGCTTCAGCCATGACATCCATGACGAGCTTTGTCCCTTCTTTCATTCCCTGAGGCGCAATCGTATCTCCATTTTGAGCCTCGCATAAGAGAAGTTCTGCTCTGCCGTTTTGCAGGTCTTCTTCAGTAATTCCCGCCTTATCCGCATCAAAAATAATGGGGCGAAAATGAGGGTTTTTCTCATAGGGAATCGAAAGCGAAGTAGCTAGAAACATTGGATCTCCCTGAGGAGGAACCTCGATAACTCTTGCCGTCATCGTTCCAAGGTAACCTATATCTTTTTTACCAGGCACCCTTATAACCTGATGAGCTGCTCTATCAAGTTCGATGGTCGTATTTCTAAAAACTAAATCGTCGAATTCTCTTCTTACTTCTATGTCACCAGGCAGGCTTACTGAAAAAGGCCGATGATGTATACCTTCTAAGGCTGCACTAATGTGACGAGAGCTAAAGCGCGCATTTTCTGATGCAATTTGAGTAAGCGCCTCGCGAACAACCCTGCGAGCAATCGCAGTATGTAAAAGCACGAGCTTACCCGAATCAAGTGCAATGAAACCTTCGTTTTGCTCTTCAAGCGCAAAGGTATAGGCATCCTTGCTCGTGGTATCCATGAAGGTATCTTCATCAGCAATTAAATCCATAGAATTTGAAATATTTTCGATGAATTTTGGATTTTTCTCTAAGGCGAGCGGAATTATTTTATGGCGAACAAAGGCCCTATACAAGGTGACATCTTCATTCGTTTTATCCTCACGCCACCCAATACCAAGCTCGTTTAGATATTCACGAAGCTCATCGCGCTTATGGTACAAAAGAGGTCTGACAACTATTCCTTGTTTTTGAGCAATTGAAGCAAGGCCCGACAAAGAAGCACCCTCAATTGCCCTCATAAAAAAAGTTTCTGCCCGATCATTTGCCGTGTGTGCCGTTAAAATACGCGCATCGTCGTGGGAAATTTTTGCCTTGTCAGCTAAGGCATAAGCAAGTTCTCGAGCAAGTCTGTAGCGAACCTCGCGCGCAGCAAGCTCAACATTCGACTCATTTATCTGGCACATATAGGCTCTTACATCGACCGTCTTTACATGACATGAAAGACGAAAGCGAGTGCACAGCTCGCGCACATAAGCCTCATCTTCATCCGCATCGCCTTCACGCAACTTATGGTTGATATGCAATACATGAATTCGTGAGCGCTCTACCAGCGCCTTGCCCCGCCCATCTAAGAGATCAAGCGGCTCTTTCAGCAATTTCATAAGTAAGGCAACTGAATCAGAGCCCCCTGAAACCATTGCTATAACAGGTGCGTAACTTGACGGTGTATGAGCTTGAGATGCGGGCATAAAAATCCATTCAAATAGGCTTTGACTACAATATAAACTATGTATCGTTTACCCGATTTTACAAGGGGTACCATTATTTTAACTGCGAATTTTAAGGAAAGGAGGTCCTTGCACATGTGGTTTTGGATTTGGCTTTTGCTTGCACTTGCATTTGTTGTTATGGAAATCTTAACAACAACCTTTTATATGATTCCTTTTGCCATCGGAGCTGCAATTGGACTGGTAGCCCACCTATTCGATGCTCCCACCGGGCTTCAGATCATACTCTTTTTCCTCGCTTCAGGTATTGCCTTTGCGGCCATTCGGCCCTTTGCAAAATCGGTTACCAAAGAAGCACTTCCCAATTCAAGCGGCATTGACCGAGTCTTAGGTCAAAAAGCCCGTGTCATTAAAGCTATTTCTGGGCACAACGAACCTGGACAAGTTTTGCTTAATTCAGAAATTTGGCTTGCGATACAGCTTTTGAAGAAGGCAGCGATGTTTTTGTTTTAAGCGTTGATGGCACCAAACTTGTTGTAGGAGAGCATGCACCAGACTTAGCAGTCGCACAAAACGTTTAGCTCAGTTTAACTGGACACAGGTCATTAAGGAGAATGTTATGACCCAACTTATTTTGTTTCTTATCCTCGCACTCTTTTTGTTTTATGTGATTTCTCGATCAGTAAGAATTGTGCGGCCGCATGAAAAAGGAGTCGTTGAACGCCTAGGTAGATACCAACGAACCTTAGATTCTGGTCTTCACTTCCTCGTGCCTATCATTGATCATTTATCGAAAGTGGACATGAGAGAAAATGTGGTTGACGTACCACC
>JAUNLE010000048.1:2420-6451 GCA_030532415.1 Coriobacteriia bacterium
AGGAAGTTATTACCTCGGATAACGTAGTAGTTACGGTTGATGCTGTTGTGTATTACGAGGCAACCGATCCGGTAAAGCTTCTTTATAATGTTAATAATTTCTATATGGCTGCAACGAAACTTGCACAAACGAACCTTAGAAACGTAATTGGTGAAATGCAGCTTGATGAATCCTTAACATCGCGAGAGACCATTAACGCAACCCTACGTGACATACTTGATATTGCAACTGACAAATGGGGCGTGAAAGTCGTTCGCGTTGAACTTCAAAGAATTGAACCGCCTGCCGACGTAACCCAATCCATGCATACACAAATGAAGGCAGAACGTGAACGTCGTGCCATGATTTTAGAGGCAGAAGGTGAGCGCGAGAGTGCAATTGCACGTGCGCAAGGTTTCAAGCAATCTGCAATTCTTGAGGCTGAAGGTAAGGCTCAGGCGATGAAAAATGTGGCTGATGCTGAAAAGACCAAGCGCATCTTAATCGCCGAGGGTGAAGCTTACGGTATTAAAGCTGTGTACGATGCAATTCATGAAGGAAATCCAGACCAAGATCTTATTACCTTGCGCTATATTGATTCTCTGAAAGAAATTGCAAACGGCAATGCAACGAAGGTGTTTATCCCACTTGAACTCCAAGGTTTGTCAAGTGTTGTAGCTTCTGCTGGAGAAGTTTTTAAAACAAGCAAAGAAGACGCTGCAAGTAAAGTAAATAAGATCGAACAAGAACTACAATCGGCACAAGCAGCTATGAATGATGCGAAGGCATTCGAGAACAAAAAATAAGGCTTAGTAAAGCTGAAAAGCTAGTGAAACCTAACGATGGCAAACAAACGAACTTCTGATTACCTCAAACGAGCATCACAGATTCGTGATGATATGACGAGAGCTGAACTCGAGCGCGAGGAGGATATCTCCATCGCGCTCGACGAGCTTAGGGCACAAGAGCAAAAACGTAAAAAACGCCGCGATACGCTTATAGGTGTAATTGCAGTTTTAACCATCTTTTTAGTGTCTGGTGTATTTTATTATGCAACATCTAAGGGGCTTATCTCCCCTATTAAAATTGGAAGCATAGCTGAAAACAGCTCCTTAGACGAGCAAGATCAACAGAAGAAGTTTAGCCACGGTCCGTATGAAGAGGTGGACCTGAGCCAAGAGCACAAGGCCCTTCCTCAACACATATATAAAGACGACTCCCTACTTGTATTAAATAAGGACAGCTTTCTTTCAGTTGGCTATGAGCCAAGACTCGTTTCGGTTCCCTTCGAAAATCAACAAGCAAGTTATCCAACCGCTCAAGCTTATAAGCAACTTAACATCTTGGTTAATCAGAACTTTGGCAAGCCAATCGATTTAGCGCATGCCTACATTGATCCTTTGAGCGAGCTTGGATTTGAAACTCAAAATGTTGACAATACCGCAGGCCTTGCCTTGGACGTAAAAGTTCCAGGCTATAAAATCGAAAACATACTCAATTCTGAAACAGGCCAGTATATCGCCCGCATTGCTCCAGATCTTGGGCTTATCATTCGATATCCAGAAGGCAAGCAAGAAATAACGGGTGAAGATGCCTATAACTACAAACTTAGGTTTGTAGGGTATCCGCACAGTAAAATTTTAAGCGAGCGCAATCTCGTCTTAGATGAATACCCACAATTTTTGGAAAGCGAAGGCGAGCTTACCTACGAGGGATATCTTATCTCTAGGCAAAAAGGCCCGAAGCTTAAGATCCCTAAAGACGCACTGAGCGTACACATCTCCTCCGATAACTTGGGGTACTATATCGTAACCTCGCGCATATCCGCCGATGAACACGACTTTGAAACTGCCAAGCTATTGAGTGAACTTGATTGATGGATTATTTATACGACGACAACCAGGCGCCTATCTGGGATGAAATCAAAAAGAAACGAGAGGGCAAAGGCCTTGAAATTGAACCAAACTATGATGCAATTGAACCTTTGGGAAGTTGCGGAGGGCTTCGCCTGCATGTCTTGGGCTCAGGTTCTAAGGGCAACTCCTGTGTCGTGGAGGGCACGCAAGGAGCACTTTTAATCGACGCTGGTTTTTCAAAAAAAGCTAGCTTAGAAAGACTTGCTGCGCTCAACATTAAACCTGAAAGCATCAAAGCAATTCTGCTTACGCATGAACATTACGACCATACTAAAAATCTTGGAGTGATTGCTCGTGCATTGAAAGTTCCTGTTTATGCCACCTTCGGAACGGCAAGCGCTCCTGTGGTGTCAAAGGAAGTTTCACCCTACCTTATTCATCAACGAGATTCTTTTGATATAGCAGGTATTCGAGTTAAAACTTTTCCAACCTCTCACGATGCAAACGAACCGGTTGCTTTTCGATTCGAGTCAGACAAGGATGCACTTGCATACCTTACCGACAGTGGAGTTTTATCGGCTGAAGCAAAAGAGCTCTTAGGCGATGCGAGAATCTTAGCGCTTGAATCAAATTACGATCCGAAAATGCTTGAAGAGGGACCCTACCCTCTTTACTTGAAGAAGCGAATAGCATCAGATACAGGTCATTTGTCGAATGTCCAGGCACTTGACGCACTTAAGGAAATCATTTCAAGTCGACTTCAAACGATTGTAGGCATGCATTTGTCAGAAACCAACAATCATCCAGAAGTTTCAATTACAGCAATCCGCACGCTTATACAAGATGAGTCCATTAAGGTATATGCTGCAAGACAAAACCGTCCCATTAGCTATATATAGGGAGCATTATTTTGAAAACGCAAGAAGTTCAAGAAAAGCTGGCCGTTTTAGATACAGCTCTTTCATCAGTTCGTGAAATTGTAGGTCCTGTTGTCTTAGTTGGTGGCTGCGTAAGAGATGCGCTTCTTGGTAAAACATCCCACGATTTCGATTTTGCCTCCCCATTAAGCCCAGATGAAATTGAAGATGCGATAAGACGCTATGGTAGAAAGCCTTATTTAGCAGGTAAACGCTATGGAACCATTGGCTTTAAATTCCAAGGTCAAATTATCGAGATCACAAGTTTTAGATCTGAGCACTACCCTGAACCGGGCAGACATCCTCTTGTAAACTTCGATACCGACCTTCAAGGAGACTTAGGGCGAAGAGATTTCACCATAAACGCGCTTGCCTATGATGGTTCACTTCACGACCCCTTTGGAGGTCTAGACGACTTAGAAGCTGGTGTGATTAGGGGCGTGGGAATTAATGAGGACAGAATTCAAGAAGACCCTTTACGTATGTTAAGAGCTGCCCGTTTTGCAGCACAACTTGGCTTTCGGGTAAGCGATGACTATATACAATCGGCGCTTAGCCTACGTGACAGCTTATTTTGCGTTTCAAAAGAACGGTGGATTAGCGAACTTGATAAGCTCTTGTGCTCCGTCTTTATACAGCAAGGCATACACGTGCTTGCACAAACGGGACTCCTTTCACTTATTTTTAGTGAATTTGCTTCGTATGAGGACAGCGACGATATTGGATCGGTGCGCTTAAGCCGAGCCCTATTCAAAGTGCCGCCTATCCCAACAGAACGCTGGGCAGTTTTATTTGCTCATATGGCAGAAGCGCCGCTCGCTTTTAGATTTAAGGATGCTCCACTTCATACCCAAAGAGCGCTATCCCAAGAGCTTGTTAAGAAATATGGGCCCTATTTGAAATTTTCGCGAGCCCGTGAGTTAGAAATTACTGCACGCCTGCAAGAGGACTGGGATTTTTATAACAGCTTAAGAAGCTAAACCCAATTTAAAAAGGGCCTTTTGCAAGGCCCTTTTACGGTAACGCATCTTATAAGTAGCTTAAAGAGAGTTACTCAATTTCAATCTTGTGAGGATCTTTTTTATCGGCAGCTTTCTTTGGTACTACAATCGTTAATACGCCGTCTTTCAAGCTTGCCTTTATGCCCTCACTCTCTGAATTTTTGAGGAAGATACGGCGTGATGCGCTATAAGACATGCGCTCGCGGTGGATATAGTGTTTCTGGTTATCCTCTTGCTTGCTTAATTCTTTGGATTCATCAAGATCTTGAGCATCCTTA
>JAUNLE010000048.1:6461-10941 GCA_030532415.1 Coriobacteriia bacterium
TTCTTCGGCAGAAATCTCTTCTTGCTCTTCTTGATTATCATCAGCATCATAGTGTTTATCAACGCTAACGGTTAGACGACCATTATGGAAATCGATATCAATCTCGTCCTTTTGAACGCCTGGCATATCGGCGGTTACGAGATACTCCGTCTCCTTATCCTCAACGTCGATTTTGAAACTACGAGGCATCATGCTGGCGAAATCACCAAAATCTTGAGACATCATATCCTGCATCATGTGATACATGGCGCGATTGTGCTCACGCATCATTGAGTCAAATCCATATGGATAAAAGCCCATGCGAGGAGTTATATCGAAAATATCTGGACGAAACGGACGCATTCTGCGTAGTCCACGGTGTCTTGGTGATCTATAGCTAGGTTGTAAATATGACATATATTTCTCCCTTTTTCTTTACGTTTTTGACGTGTTTATATATATGACCAATTAAGTTGTCTATAATCAATCGCATAATATCTTCTCAGTTTCTACACAGTATAAAATCTAAGTACCTATGACTTAGATTTATGTTTCGTGGGAGTATGCTTAAGCCAAGCTTCACATACAAATAGGGGTATCATAAGGTACACGTTCAAAGGAGAATACTGTGGAAAAAAGAGCTTTTATTGCCGTTGATGTGCAAAATACCTTTATTGAAGGTGGCGAATTGGGTGTTTCTGGAGGATCACGAGTAGCCCATGATATTGCAGAATATCTCAAAGATCACAAAGATGAGTACGACCTTATAATTTCAAGCCAAGATTGGCACATTGATCCACATGAACACTTTTCAGATAATCCTGATTTTGTAGATACCTGGCCTGCCCATGGCGTAGCAAACACGTTCGGAGCGCAGCTCCATCACGAGCTTGAAGACTTCCCCTTCGATGTTCAGATAAAAAAAGGTATGTATGAGGCAGCTTATTCTGCATTTGAAGGAGTCGACAAAGACGGCCAAAGCTTAAGCGACGTTTTGCATTCTGCAGGCATTTCATCGCTTGATGTAAGCGGCCTTGCGCTCTCCCACTGCGTTTTGCAAACGGCCTTGGATGCAAAACAAGAAGGTTTTGAGGTGAATGTAATACGAGATTTAAGCGAACCAACCTCGGAAGAACTTGGAATTAAAGCCGAAGAGGCACTTAAAGACGCTCAAATTAACTTGGTGTATAGCCAAAAATAAACACGATTACAAGAAGAACAAAACCATCACTGCAATCGACCTTACCTAGAGATTCGCACTGTAAGTAAGGTCGATTTTTCTATGCGAACTATATATGTCCGACTTGACTGCTATCATCTCCTTTGACACAATAACAGAACACTTGTTCGATAGGAGAAAGCATGAAAGGGATCTTCCGTGAACCCGAACGCATTATCTTGCATTCGGACATGAATAGCTTTTACGCAAGCGTAGAATGCCTGCACAGGCCCACCATACGAAACAAACCTGTTGCCGTTGGCGGCAGTCCTGAATCTCGGCATGGTATTATTTTGGCGAAAAATCAGTTGGCTAAACGCTTCGGCGTTACAACTGGTGAAGCGCTGTGGGAGGCACGACAAAAATGCCCCGACCTTATCGTCGTTCCACCAAACTACCCTTTATATCTTAAATTCTCCAAGCTTGCTCGTGAAATTTATTACGAATACACCAATCTTGTCGAACCCTTTGGTTTAGATGAAGCATGGCTTGACATAAGTGAAAGCAACCAGCTTCGAAACAAGGATGTCAGGTCACTCGTAGATGAACTTTCGCATCGCATAAACTTTGAACTTGGCCTTACCGTTTCTATTGGAATTAGCTGGAACAAAATCTTTGCAAAATTTGGAAGCGACTATAAAAAACCTAATGGAATTACCTTTATAACACGCGCTAATTATCAAGATCTTGTCTGGAATGCTCCTGTAGAAGACCTCTTATACGTAGGGCCTGCAACAAAACGAAAACTCAAAGCCTTTAACATTACTACCATAGGTGAACTTGCCTGCACCGACGATGAGGTGCTTAGCATGCGCTTTGGAAAAATTGGAAAAGTTTTAGCGCAGTTTGCACGAGGAGAAGACAGCTCGGAGGTGCGCCCTTTTGACCCGTCTGTAAACGATGTCTTACATGAAATAAAAACAGTAGGAAATGGACTTACTGCTCCCCAAGATTTACTCTACGAAGACGACTGCAAGGCCTTGCTTTTTTTGTTGTCTGAATCAGTTGCTCAGCGCTTGCGTGAATACAAGCTCGTATCCTCAACTACCATGATTCACGTGCGGGACAGCAACTTGCATTCCTACACACACCAAATGCACCTTCCGTATCCAACAAATATTACGAGTGAAATCATGCAGGCTTCCTTGCGCTTGCTCAAAGAGCGAGAACCGCTTGATGGCAGCCATCCCTTGCGCTCGCTTGGCGTTCGCGCAGCAGATCTTTCGCTACCCGATCCTTATTTTCAATTTGACCTTTTCGGCATTCAGGCTAGAAGGGATAAGCTTATGCAGCTAGACCATACTATTGACAGCCTTCGAGCTCGATTTGGAAATGGGTCGATTAAACGAGGCGCAGAGCTTTTAAACGATAGGCTTTTGGATTTAGATATTAAGCGCGACAACATTATTCATCCTGTCGGTTTTTTCTCATGATAGCAAGGCATGACTTAGATACAAAGGAGGAGGAGCTTGGCAGAAGACGAAGTACAAAGATATAAACGCTACGTAGAAGTTATCGTACGCTTTACTGCAGAGGGGCATATGTTTCCAAAAGAAGTTATTTGGGAAGATGGGCGCCATTTCGTGATTGATCGAATCATAGAAGCTCGGCGTGCAGCATCTTTAAAGGTAGGGGGCACAGGCATGCGCTATTTGTGTCAAATAGGAGCGCACCGGACCTATTTGTATTTTGAAGATCCCGCTTGGTTTGTTGAGCAAAAGATTGTTAAGATTTAAAGACAGCGTATATTGAAAGGAAATTCTCTCATGGATCAAGCTTCTTCTCTTTTACTTGCAGACAAAACAAGCTTTCATATAGGTGGAAAAGCTCAAGCATTTGTAAAAACAGAAGATAGAGATGAATTTTACCTGAGGGCCAAAGAAGCCGATAAGAAAGGACTTCCTCTCTTTGTCTTAGGGGGAGGCTCCAATGTCTTAGTGAGTGATGAAGGTTTTGATGGCCTCGTCTTACAAGATGGACGAGAAGAATTAGAAATTCGTTCAAATATTTCGAGAGATTACGTCGAAGTAAAAGTAAGCGCAGGATACGAATGGGATAGCTTTGTTGCTTGGACCATTGACCATGGTTTAAGCGGACTTGCCGCACTTTCAGGAATACCTGGAAGCACTGGTGCAAGCCCTGTTCAAAACATTGGCGCCTACGGATATGAGGTGGCTTCCTATATCACTCAAGTCCATGCATATGACCGCTTCTTACAAGAAGAAGTGGTCTTAAAGCCAGAAGATCTAGCTTTCGCCTATCGCAGCTCGGCCATCAAGCAATCCATCCAAGATGCTCAGGCAAGTGACCCTGTTATTCTTGGACCAACAGGACGCTGGATTGTTCTTGACGTGGTGTATACCTTAGAGAAATCTCCCCTTGCAGAAGGCATCAAATATGCCGAACTCGCACGCGAGCTGGGAGTAGAGCAAGGCAAGCGCATAGATTCTTATAAAGTGCGTGAACAGGTGTTGAAACTCAGAAGTCAAAAAGGCATGCGTTATATGCCAGAAGATAGGGATTGTTGGTCGGCAGGGTCTTTCTTCACCAATCCAGTTTTAAGTGCAGAAGAAGAAAAACAGCTCGATCCAGAAGCTCCACGCTACCCATACAAGGAAGGATTTAAGACTTCAGCAGCCTGGCTTATAGACCACGCTGGTTTTCATAAAGGGTTTAAATTAGACGATTCAGGAGCACAGCTCTCAACAAAACACGTCCTGGCGCTATGCAATCATAAGAATGCCAGAGCTCAGGACGTGTTACATCTTGCGCATCACATCCAGAATGGTGTGATGAAACGCTACGGAATTAAGCTCCACATGGAGCCCGTTAAGGTAGGGTTTTAAGCAGCTACCATAACGTCAGTTGATTTAACGATAGCAACAACTTCGTCACCAGCAGCTAAACCAAGTTCCTTAGCAGCATCTAAGGTAATGTTTGCGCTAATGATACCGAAAGCAGCCTTAATCTTTACAACAGCGCTTACTGCACCTTCCTCAACTGCGTCAACAGTACCAGCAATTTGGTTGCGAGCTGAAAGCCCATCAACTACGCCACCTTTTTTAACCATAACGCTTGTTGATTTGATAATAGCAGTAGCAGCCTTGCCAGCCTCAAGACCAAGCTCAGCTACAGCAGCATCAGTGATGGTTGCTGAAATCTTTACACCGTCTGCGTCAAGAACAACGCGTGAGTTTACAGCTCCGTCAACAACCTTCTCTACTTTACCTTTAATTTGATTTCTAGCTGAAATTAACATATCAAGCCTTTCTTAAAATTTTT
>JAUNLE010000049.1 GCA_030532415.1 Coriobacteriia bacterium
TCTTGGCGGTGCAATTGGAGGCACCTTAGCTTGGCTTAGCACCACAACACCAGCAGTAAAAAATACCTTTACGACAAGTGATATAAGCATCAGCTTAAGTGAAAGCGATGACTTGGATTTGAAAATGGTTCCAGGACATAGCGTCACTAAAGATCCTATTGTTAAGGTAGATCCAAAAAGTGAAGAGTGTTTTCTTTTCGTAAAGTTAGAAAAATCTGAAAATTTTGACAACTATCTCACTTTTGAGGTAGCAGAAGGCTGGGCTGTATTGGATGGTAATCCTAATGTCTACTATCGAAAGGTCCTCAAAGCCGACATGGGAACTGACTTCGTAATCTTGAAGGATAATCAGGTTAAGGTCAAAGAGGATGTTACCAAGGCTATGATGAATGAACTCGGCGAAGCGACATTTCCAAGCTTAACGGTCACAGCTTATGCTTCACAGCTCCATAAAGATAATAGTAATGATTTTGATGTTGCTGCGGCCTGGGGAAACATTTCCTAAAGCCCACCAAGTAGACATAGCTTTAGCAATTCCACTAAGAGATTTATATAGGCTGTGAGGTAGGAAGCGTGAAGAAAAAACTGTTGCTCGTCGCAATAATGACTATATGTTTTACTTTTATTGCATCAAGCACGCTTGCTTATTTCACAACAGAGCGCACTGCTCATAACGTTATTACGTCCGGTGGCGTAGATATTAAACTCGTTGAGACAGCTCTTGACGGGCACAGTAATGAGCAGAGTGTTATTAGCACCATCAAGCCAGGTTCAAAATACAACAAAATCGTACAGGTCAAAAATACCGGCAATAAAGATGCGTGGGTTCGATTAAAAATTTCTTCAGAAATAAAAACATCGGACGGACGAGTATTGCCTGAAAAAAATGAAAATGCTTATTCCATTCTAGATTTCGAATTAGAAAACGCTTGGACGCTTGGGGCTGACGGTTACTATTACTATCAAAACCCCTTGCCTGCAGATGAATCGACAAGCAATTTATTTGAACATGCATCATTTTCAAAGACTATGGGCAACGAATATCAAAATGCGAACGTAAGTCTAAAAATATCAGCTCAAGCAGTGCAAACAGCTAATAATGGTCCAAGCATTTCAGATGCTACCGGATGGCCTGGGGATTAAGAAAGGCTTACATGATGAAGAAAAAACTACTTATATTGAGCCTAAGTTTTGCAACACTCTTTACCATCTCTGTTCCAGGAACACTTGCAACTGAAGCAAATCCACAACAAGCAATGGTATGTGATGAAACAGAACATAAGCATGATGAAAGCTGTATTGAAAAGTCAGAAAACCTTATCGATACGATGGATGAAGAAAAGCTAGAAAAGCAGCAAGACGAGCATCAGGATAAAAATTTAGAAGAAAATCCTCCATTACAAGAAGAAAAAAGCTTGTTCAATCAATTAATGGATTGTGAAAATCCAGAAGATGCGCATGCACTCTTGGATGAAAACCCACTGGAGTTGCTTAAGAGCTTGACAGCAGAAGAACGTGCGCAAGTTTGTGCTAAATTCCCTATTATCGCGCCTGCCCCTCCCAGCACTCCATTAGCTCCTGCCCCCGTGTATCTAGAAGAAAAGGAAAAAGCACCAGATTCCTTAGAAGAAACAGCTTCCATAGAGATTATTTGTTCAACAGTAAACTTTGATAAGGTAGCACCTTTAGTTGCTCCTGTTGAAGCTAAGTAAGAAAGATCGAATATATGAAGAAGACAAAAGCACCTACGCTATTTCTCTCCCTCATATTACTAATTTCACTTGCAATTCCCTGCATCTTTGCTCTCCCAACATATGCAAGCGAGGCAGACGGATCTGAAAGCGGCGACGCAAACGGTACTGACAGCGGTATGCATGTGGATAAAACGGCGGTAAGAAATGATGATGGAACGTACACCATTACACTTGAAGCTTATGCTAAGGGCTCCAAAGTCATAACAGAAACAAACGAATCTATTCCTGCCGATATCGTTCTTGTGCTAGACCAGTCTGGTTCCATGAACGATATGATGTCGTATGATTTTACACCATATACAAATAAAACGAATGAGGCTCTATATCAACTTAGGCATAATGGAGATGGAGCTCAAAACCTTTATTATCCTTTGGGTGATAGAGGATATGTACCTGTCGCTGTAGACAAAAGTCCTGCTCATACCTACAGCAGCTATTCTTATTATTACAGCAATTCTATTTATTCATCAAATTGGAATAATCTCTATAGATGGACTGGATACGAATACTTAAAAGTTACCTTACAGGTCTGGAGTGATAATTACGGCTACCACTATTATTACTCGACTTCCGATGGTTGGTGGTTTTATAGTAGCGGTCCGGGAACTTCACCTGAAGACTTTGGGGGATGGGGACCTCTTTATAGAAAAAATGAAAATTATAAGTATCTTTATAGATATCCAAATCAAGATGGTGTCTATGAACTTCTAGCTGAATCATATGGATCTACTACAAACCCTAGGCTTAACCTTTACGAAAGTATCGCAACCAGTAGCACCCAAAGACTTGAAGCACTTAAAACTGCTGCAGATGCTTTTATAAAGAGCGTTGAAGAGAAAGCCAAGGGCCCTGATGGATTATATGAAACCGACGATGACGTAAAACATCGTATTGCAATCGTAGGTTTTGCCACTGGTGATACTGAATTGTATGATGATAAATTCACAAACACCGAAGTTTTTGTAGGTGCAAATGAGTACAACTACAATGATAATGCTTCTGATCATTATGCTGAGGCACTCCAAAATATGTATACGCAAACTGGATACGAGAATGTTCTTGCCTCTAAAAATGCCTTAAGCGCGAGTGGTGCCACCTATCCTAATTACGGACTAGAAATGGCAAAGGGTATTTTCGATGCTAATCCCATACTAAGTGGTGAAAAAAGAAATAGAATTGTAGTCTTATTCACTGATGGAGCTCCAGGATATACAGGTTCTTTTGAAGACCCCGTCGCAGATGCTACTGTGAGCGTTGCTGATGAACTTAAAGATCAGCAAACCGGAGCAGGAGCGACCATCTATACCGTGGGTATTTTTGATGGAGCCGATGCAACTGCTTCTGGTATTGAAACAGGGTCAATCAACAGGCTAGCTAACCATTTTATGCACGAAGTTTCCTCAAATAACGGTGCTGTACTAGATCCAAGTTATTATCTATCTACCTCAGATTCTGATAAATTAAAGACTATTTTTAAAGAGATATCGAATCAAATTGAAACTGGCGGGTCTTCAAGTACCTTAGATGAAAATGCTGTTATTAAAGATGTTATTAGTCCTTTTTTTGAACTACCAGAAGACGCAACAGATGATGCTATAAGCCTTAAGACCTATGCTTATGGCAAAGATGCAACAGGCGACACATGGACAGAGAACCAAACTGCCTTAGGTGCAACTGCATCTATAGATGAAAACAAAGTAAGTGTCTCTGGTTTTGATTATTCCGAACACTGGTGTGGTACGGTAACAACAAATGGACAGGAAACATATCGAGGAAATAAATTAGTTATTTCTTTTACCGTGCTACCAAAACCTGGATTTTTGGGCGGAAACGATGTCCCCACGAACGTACATGCAGGTTTATTTGAAAATGCAAGTGCAAGTACTGCTCTATTTGACTTCCCTAAACCAAAAGTTAATGTACCTATCAAAAAGGTAACTGTTGAAACTCCCGATTACCATATATATATTCTCCAACATATATCGGCGGAGACCTTGCGATCATCAAGCGTAAAGGTTGGAAACGTAAGTCTTGATTTAAACAAGATGAATCAAAACTATGGCTTGGATCTATGGCAAAATGCCCACGTAAATATAAACTTCACGATTACCGATAAAGATGACACAAATATAAGCAATAATTTTAGTCAACTTACTGATGATAATACGTATACCATCACGGTATCCGTCTCACCCAAAATAAGTCTGAACAGCAATGATGCTGCGAGTGAACAGACTGGTAAAAGAACGGGTGATGTTTATGTATATAAGCCAGAGCTGACCTTCAAAGATGATACAGCTTGGTATGGCGATAAAAGCGATAACTATAAAAGTGAAATCCTTAGGAACAATCTTACAAAAACTCGATGGCTCCATGAAGAAAAAGAGCCAGCAGATGCAACTCTAATGGGAAACGCTCCAAGCTTACGAATGGCCTTTACCGCAGATGAAAATTATTTCAACCAGCTTAAAACACACGTTGACACCAAAGAGGATATTCCTGTATACGTACGCGTTGGAATTAAACCTGATGGATTTAATGAAGCCTTAGAAATAACCGAGCATACCAGCTTCCTCCACACTCAATGCGATGATACGTGCATACTTCCTGAAAACTCAAACGCACGTTTTCTTCTACACGTCAAAACTGCTCAACTTACCGTAAGCAAGAAAGGTGGAGCTGACGGTGAACCTTATGTCTTCACTGTTTATAAGGATGGCAATAAATATTCAGAAGTGACTCTTATAGGCAATACCAGTGAAACGCTCTTTGAACTACCGCTCGGAAACTATAGTATTTCTGAAGATGAAAACTGGAGCTGGCGCTATCAGGCAGGAGAATCTGGTGTTGTAAGTTTAAGTTCTAAAATTCCCTCTGCTGAAATCACATGCACCAATGAAAAACAGAAAAGCTTCTGGCTCAATGGATATAGTACTGTGATTAAAAATATCTTTGGTGTACAGAATTAAAGAAGGGAGTAAAAACATGCAGCCTGAAAAATCTCAAGCACAAGGACTTCCACACACGAAACGTCCTAAAAGATATACCTTTTCAAGAATTCATGTACTGCTCCTTTCTCTTGCTTTGGTGGCACTGGGCATAGGTGGCACACTCGCATATTTAGTTACAAAAACTAATGCCTCAGTTAATACCTTTTTGCCAGCTCAAGTAAGTTGCGAGGTAATAGAAGTATTTGATGGCAGATACAAGACAAATGTTAATGTACAAAATACCAGTGATACGGATGCATATATTCGAGTAAAACTTGTCTCTTATCGCGTAAATGAAAGTGGGCAGCATATTGGCGGACTTGCTCCTATTAACGATTTTGCTATTGGAGAGAACTGGAAACTGTTTGGTGAGTATTACTATTACACCCTGCCAATTCAAGCAAACCAGCAGGCCGCTGAGAATTTAACAAATAGCATTGAACTAACTGAATCGTATGATGATGCCGATGGCGGCAAGCAGGTTATAGAAGTTATGGCGGAAGCCATTCAAGATGCACCTGCAAAAGCTGTGGGCGAATCTTGGGGTGTAACAATTTCTGAGGGCAGTGTTGCTGCTTATCCTACACCCTAATCCATAAAGAGGATTGAGAGATTGATAATGAAAAAGTTACTACAAAAGACTTTCTTCCTTCTATTGGGATGTATCTTACTTTCACTCTTGCCTAGCTTTGCGCTTGCTTCAGACGCTTCGCTTACATTTGCAGATGGAGAGCTTACGTTTTATACAGCAGGTAACACCGAGCCCGTAAGTGATTTATTTAGCGAGTTCAAAGAAATCATGCCTGGAGATAAACCTGATGAGCGTATAACCATAAAAAATGAATCAGATGAATTTGACTATATTAAGGTGTACCTCCACGCTAAGCCAAAAAGCAATACTCCCTTCCTTTCTCAGCTACGTATGATTGTTGAAAGCGGCTCGCAAGAAATTTTTAACGACGAGGCAAGTCAATCTGGCAGTCTTTCAAGTAAGGTGCTCCTTGGTGAACTGCATCAAGGAGAATCGCTGGACTTGCGGGTAAGCTTAGAAGTTCCAATAGAAATGAATAATAATTATGCCAATCAAATTGGAGAAGTGGACTGGACTTTTACAGTAGAGGGCTTCGAAGACGCTGCTCCCCCTTCTGCAGACAATTCAATGATCACGGTACGCAAACTTTGGATTGATGATGGCATTAACCGTCCAGACAGCATAAAGGTACACCTCCTTCGCAATGGGGAATTTCATGACGAAGTTGCCTTGAACCAGGAAAATAATTGGATGTACACCTGGGAGCTTGAAGACAAACACTCCGAGTGGTCGGTAGTTGAAGTCAATATTCCTCATGGATATGAGTCAAGTTATTCTGTAGAAGGCAATGTCACAAACATCATCAATAAAAAAACAAGTGACTCACTCAATCCACCTGACAGCTATGAACCAGTGGACTTACGTGTTGTCAAAAAGTGGGACGGCAAGAATAGGAATATACCAGAATCGGTACTTATTACTTTATACGATGGAACAACAGCTGTTGAATCGGTATACCTAGGTGACTGGAATAATTGGTCTTACACGTGGCATAACTTGGACGGCAGCGGCAACTGGAACGTTATGGAAACGAACATCCCTAAAGGCTTTGTGCCCTCCTACTCCTATAAGGATGGCGCGGTAATCGTAACTAACAGCGAAAGCCTTATTCAAACAGGGCAACTTAAATGGCCGGTTCTCGTACTCGGTGTACTTGGCTTGCTTTTCGTCTTATTCGGTCTGCTTATCGTATTCAAGAAAAGAAAGCAATAAGATGCCTAAAAAGCTTGGGCTAGCTTTTTTGTTCATAGGACTGCTCTTCATCATTGCTGCCTTAGCGCTCTTCTTATTCAACTACTATGAAGACAGTCGCGCGGGCGAAAAATCCGATGAGATGCTGTCTGAACTACAACATCTCATCGTTGAAAAAAATGCCGGTGAAACAAGCTCCATAGAGACCCCAGCAAGTACTTCGCTTACGGTTATTGATGGCTATGTGGGCTACCTTTCCATTCCGCGTCTGGACTTAGAGCTTCCGGTTATGGATGAATGGGACTACGACAAATTGAAGCTTGCGCCCTGCCGCCATTTTGGTGCTCCTCAAACGGATGACTTCGTCATTGCTGCCCACAACTACAAAAATCACTTTGGCTCGCTTTCAAAACTTGAAAGTAAGGACCCTGTGCTCTTTACCGATATGGACGGTGTGGTGCACCACTACGAGCTCTCGAGTCTTACTACGCTTGCCCCAAACGATGTTGAAGTGGTTCAAAACAGCGAGCATGACCTTGTGCTCTACACCTGCACTTACGGCGGAAAAACAAGGGTAGCCGCGTTTTTTGATCGCCCAGAATAGCTCAGACCTTACTTATCGCTCAGCCATAATGAGCTGTATTTCGTCTTCATTAATGCCCACCATCGCTTCGCCCAAGTCTTTAGAGACCTCGAGCAGCACTTCAATATTTTCGTAATTTTCAACTGCCTTTACGATTGCCTGGGCACGTTTTTCAGGATTTCCCGACTTAAAGATCCCACTTCCCACAAACACACCTTCAGCACCAAGCTTTCTCATAAGCACGGCGTCAGCTGGAGTTGCAACTCCCCCTGCCGAGAAATTGAGCACCGGTAGCTTTGCATGTTGGTGAACATATTGAAGAAGGTCAAGAGGTACTTGCAAATTCTTTGCGTGCGCAAAAAGCTCATCTGGTCTTAGAGAAGCAACTTCTTTGATCTGGCGCTGCAGCGTTCTCATGTGCCCCAAAGCCTGCACGACATCTCCCGTTCCGGCTTCCCCCTTCGTTCTAATCATCGAAGCGCCCTCGGCAATTCTGCGCAAAGCCTCGCCTAAGTTTCTGCAACCACACACAAAAGGCGTGGTGAACTGAGTTTTGTCGATATGGTTTTCTTTATCGGCAGGGCTTAGGACTTCCGATTCGTCAATATAATCCACCCCTAGTGCCTGCAAAATCTCGGCTTCGACGAAATGACCAATCCGCACCTTTGCCATAACCGGAATTGAAACGGCATCCATGATTTCCTCGATCATTTTTGGGTCGCTCATGCGGCTTACACCACCAGCAGCGCGAATATCGGCGGGAATTCTTTCAAGCGCCATGACCGACTTCGCGCCTGCAGCCTCCGCAATCTTTGCTTGTTCCACATTCGTAACGTCCATGATCACCCCGCCAAAAAGCTGGGCATGAACTGCTTCTTTTGTATAGTTCGTCATCTTTTACCTCCGTCGTTTGTAAATGCTTAGATTGTAGAGAGATAACTGATACTATTAAAGTTCCAAAATACAATTTTTTAATGGGTGCAGATGATTACGATTCATTTTAATGAAGACGAAAAGCTCTATATCCAAATTTACGAGCATTTCGTCACAGAAATTAAGTCGAACGCTATAAAAGCGGGCGAAAAATTACCCTCAGAGCGAAGTTTGAAAGAACATCTGAAGGTAAGCTTAAACACGGTAAAAAATGCCTACCAACAGCTCTTGGATGAAGGCTACATCGTGTCCAAGGAGCGTTCGGGCTATTTTGTAGACAAGATTGACTATAAAGATTTTACCGAAGTGTCTGGCGAAGTGCCCCACAGCGTTCCCCCATCCAAACCAGGATACCGCTACAATTTTTCGTACACAGGTCTTGACCTGGAACAAGCCCCGCATTCAATCCTTAAAAAATGCGCGCAGGCAGGCCTTGAAACAGCGCTGCACATAAACACTCCCCCGAAAGAAGGGCTGTATTCGCTTAGGCTTGAGATTGCCAAATATCTCAAGGAAAGGCGTGGCGTGATTACCAGTCCAGACCACATTATTATTACGAACGGCTTGAGCGAAAGCTTCTTCATTATTTCCCAGCTCTTGAACGAAAAGGTCTACGCCATTGAAGACCCTGGTTACACAAGGGTCGAAGAAGTTCTTAAGATTTTGCATAAAGAAGTTTTAAACATTCCGATTGATCGCTACGGTTTTTCTGTAAAAGACCTCGAAAAAACCAAGGCAAAGCTTGTAGTGGTAAGCCCCAATCATCAGTTTCCCACCGGCATTATGATGGGTGTGCGAAGAAGGATGCGTCTTTTGAATTGGGCACGCGAAAAACAGGGTCGATACATTATTGAAGATGACTATAACAGTGACTTTAAATACCAGGGAAAGCCCATTCCTGCTTTAAAGAGCATGGATGAGTCAAAAACTATTTTGCTAGGGTCGTTTTCAAAGATTGTAGGAAAGTTTTTAAGTGTATCCTACCTTGTATTACCTTCTGGACTTTTAGAACACGCAAAGGATATAAACCCGCCCTTTGAAGTATCCCTCCTTCAACAATGTACCCTAGAGCAATTCATGAAAAATGGTGATTTTGAAAGGCATCTCAATCGCATGAACACCCATTATCGGAAAAAACGAAGTCTTCTTTTAGCGAAGGTTGAACAGGCAGAAGGTATTGAGATTTTGGGCTCGGACGCAGGTCTTCACCTTGTAATTCGCATGGATAAGACGCTTTATACCATGGAGCAATTCGATGAACTGATGAGCAAACATGGGATATACGCTGAAAAAGTAAGTGCCTATTCGCACAGAACTTGCCATGATAATGAGGTCATCTTAGGTTTTGGTGCGATTCCTCTAAGGGATATCGAAGAAGGGGTTGCGTGCTTTTTGAAAGCATTACGAAGATCTAAAATATATTATAATTAATTACTTTGTATTGAACAGCATTGGGAGCTATCCGGAAAAAGTAATGAATACGAGAATGGTATACGAAAAAACTTTAAAAAATAATCAAAGTGAAATAAAAGTTATATATCTATTTCTTACCTTTTTATGTATCTTCTCGTATTCAATCTTCGGGACTCTCCTATCTACAGCTTATGCCACTGAACCAGGCGTTAGTGAAAACAGTTCTAAAAGTAACAATACTGGCGAGCTAATTGTAGATAAAACTGCTAAAAAAAATCCTGATGGAACGTATAAGCTTACACTTGAAGCTTACGCAGATGGAGAAATTTCTACAGGTGGAACAGACTCACATATCCCTGCAGACATTGTTCTCGTACTCGATCAGTCTGCTTCAATGAACGACTATATGTCTTATGATTTCATTCCATATACCAATAAAACTAATAGAGAGTTATATGCTCTTCGACATAACGGAGGAGAAAGTCCAAATCTTTATCACAAACTTGATAATGGGGGCTATATTCCTGTTAATGTAAGTGATATTAACATGAGCAAGTATGAGGAATATCCCGTAACTAGCACGAATGCTTATTATTATGAAAATAATGACAATGTATATAGATGGAGTGGGCAAGAGTATCTAAAGATTACCATGACCCGCCAGCTTGTTGGCCTTCATTACGCATATTATTACAGCACGAATGCTACATCCTATACTAATTCCTGGTGGTATGAAAGCACCCGTGCACTTCGCTCTCCAGGACTTTTCACTGGATGGGGTCCGCTTTACTATTACGTTGGCAAAACCGCGAAGTTTACCTACACCTACACGGATAGAAATGGTGAAATTAAGACAATAGGCGAGTCCACT
>JAUNLE010000050.1 GCA_030532415.1 Coriobacteriia bacterium
ATTGTATAGAGAGTTGCCTTACTTTGTTAGTATTAACCATAGCATTTTTAAGGAGATATGATGCCACGCGAATCAAAGTCAGCAAAACAAGCCCGTGCAATAGAAGCACTTGAAAGAATCGATAAGATTTTTCCAGGAACAGCGATATTGCTGAATCACAAAAATGTATTTGAGCTTGTGATAGCGGTGCTCATGTCTGCTCAAACAACGGACAGGCAAGTAAATAAGGTGACACCCTTGCTCTTTGAAAAATTTCCGACTCCCTATGCTCTTGCAGACGCTCCTCTGCATGAAATTGAAGACCTTATCAAGTCTTTAGGCTTTTTTCGTACCAAGGCACTTCACGTAAAAGAGAGCTCGCAAATGATTGTTTCAGAATTCGGTGGAGAAGTTCCGCACACCATGGAGGAGCTAACGAGATTGCCTGGCGTTGGGCGCAAAACAGCAAACATAGTCCTCAACACTGGTTTTGGCATTGTTGAAGGAATAGCCGTTGACACCCATGTGTATCGTATTGCGAAAAGACTTCGCTTGACAAGCGCAAAAACGCCTGGTCAAGCAGAGTTCGACCTACTAAAAATAATCCCCCAAAAATACTGGTCACAGCTTAATCATCAGTGGGTACAGTTTGGACGAGCAATTTGCGATGCAAAAAAGCCAAAGTGTGATGAATGCCCCTTAGTAGACATATGTCCCAGTGCTTTCTTGCCAAATACAACAAGGGCTTCTAAAAAGAAGGCATAAGTTTTACGCACCAAAGAACATGGCCACAAGTGGGATGATTAAAAACGAAGGTAACATTGATAAGACATTAATTTCTTTTATGCCAAGCATATTAATGCCGATACCTAAAATCATTACACCGCCACACGCATTAAATCCCGCAAGCATCGCTGGGCTTAAGTAAGCAGAAATTGCAATTCCAAGTAATGCTAAAAGCCCCTGATATATAAAGGTTGGTATTGAAGAGAACACAACTCCCCAACCCATGGTTGCAGCTAGAAAAAACGCCGTTGGAAAATCAAGCGCGCTCTTTAAATCAATAATTGTGGTATCACCAATACCAGATTGCATCGATCCAACGATTGCCATTGCTCCAACACTCAAAATAATGGTTGATTGGATAAGGGCTTCAACGAAACTTACTTGTTCAATATTTTCATCCTTATGGCTCTTGTCTTTGATAAAGGTCTTTTCTAAAAAGCGCGCAAACGAATCAAAAGATTCCTCTAATTTAAGTAGGTGTCCCAAAATCACGCCTAGGACCAAAACGATTACTAAAATTACCGTTGCATACGCTCCAATTTGACTTGCTTCCATTGCTTTTAGTCCGTCATAAGACATGACTATACCGAGCACGATAATTGCAAGCGCAAGTGATTGAAAAACTAAGGTGCGCACCTTTTCGCTAAAAAAGCCACCAATAAATTTTCCAAGCACTCCGCCGACGATGATTGACAAAATATTTATCAAAACACCAAGCACTGCTAACCCCTTTTTAAAACGATGAAAGCATTATACGGTACCGCGCAAGGAGTCGTGCTTGATTCTATAAATCTCTAAGAACTTAAAGCAAACCAGGTAACAGCAATATCATGTTGGCCTTCTTCGTATGAGGGATAACGACATATGATAGAAAATGAGCTACCTTCCTTTAACACTGAAACATATGCAGGATTATCGGTGTCTTGATAACTCGGAGCAATAAATACAGCTAGGGTTTGAGGAGGTGTGGACAGGGCGATTCTTTGTATTCTGCCAATTTCATTTTGTTTTGGTGCTTTAAAGACTACTTGGCCATAATTTTTATCATCAAGCGACATATCATTTAGCGTTGCATCAATAATGCCGGCTTCAATATATTTAGCATGAAGTTGATCAGCATCCACCGATGATGCGCTTACATTATGCAGTGCCTCAAAATTTTGTACTTCAAGAAGGTCACTCTGTATGTTTTGAGCTCTTATGGATGAGGCTTGTAGCTCATCAAATTCACCATAAGTACTTTTCAGTGCAGAAAGCTTCATAATGTCTGGTAAAACCATACCTTCTTCCAGTTTGGCCTCAATAAAGGATTTAAGATTTTTGTCATAGGAATTCAGCTCGTGTTCAAGATCGGCCTGTTTGAGAAAATCTGACATATCTATGCGCTTCTCTTTCTCTTCAACTTCAAGTTTTTTAACGCGTAAGACATCAATACGTGCCTCGCTTGCGTTAAGGTTTCCAGCACTTATATTTGATGCATCTAAATCACTTACACTTGCTTGGTCAGCATGGAGCATGCGCGTGAGCACGTGACCTTCTTCATCTACAGAAAAGTGTGGAGTTCGAATACTTTGAGCACTTAAGTTTCCGAGTGCACTCAGACTTTTGGCCCTCAGACTACCCTCGCTTGTTACATCGCCATTTACCCCAAGATTGGTGTAAATTCCCACACGGCTTTTATGAGGATCTGCTTCTAAAATAAGCTTCTGACCATCTGTTTCACTTACCGTAAAACGCCCTTGGGACATGAGCGCTATGCCATCTTTTTCTTTTGCTCTAAAGCCTTCATTGATAGTTGCATCGCTTTCGTTCTTTTCTAGAATCTTTTGAGCACGCGCTTGTTCAAGCTCAAGTTCACTGATTCGCTTTTTGGTGTCCGCAAATTCACTTTCAAACACTTGTTGATTTTTCTCAGCTTGAGCCCTATTTTGCTCTATGCTCTGAGCAAGGTTTAGCTCCTCTGTTGCCTTGTTAGCTTGATTGGCATCTTGTTTTGAGCAGGCTATTATGCTCGCAGATAAAAGAATAATTGCGACTACTACGCTTAGCTGTTTTAAACGTGGCGATTTTTCCATTACATACGCGTAGATAAAACCCATAGCTACGTCTCCATCTCTTAGCTTTTTTGCCTATAGTACGCACATATCACAAGCTGAAATCTGCTCAAAAAGGCCAATACAGATTGGATTAAGACACACTTTTGAATCGATTATGATTTTCTTAAATTTCTCTTAGAGTGCTTTGGGGTATCCTTTTGATAGTTATGTTAGAAAGCCAAAAAATTGGAGCATTAATGAGTGAATTGCAGAAGAAGCCTCAGGCACTTCAACTACCAAGTGGAGAATACTTATTTTCTCTTTCGAACTATGAACCGGTGGATATTACCTTCCCAAAACAAACCGTAACTAAGATGGAAGTTGACCGACACCTTGAAGAACTCGTTTTACAAACGGCCGAAACTAAAGTTATTGAGCCTCGTCAAGCTCGCCTTGGTGACATCGTCGTTTTCAAGCTCGTCACCACAAAAGACGGCGAAGTCTTAGAAGAGATGTCCAACGAGAATTTTGGCCTTGAGCTAGGTCTTGGCACTATGCCTCACATTTTCGAGGACGCGATTACCGAACTTTCACCTGGTGAAAGCGCTTCTGTGGAATATGAGTCTCCAATATTTGGCATGGTAAAATCTGAAATTACCTTACATGAAATTCGTGAGCGCGTGATTCCTGCACTCAATGATATTTGGGTCGCTAAAAACTTTAAGGAAGCAAAAACTGTTCCAGAGCTTGCTGATTTAGTAGAAAAACAATTGGTTTTAAGAAAACGCACACAGCTAGAACAACAGCTACCTTTCAGAGTTGCCGATGAACTAGCCGCTCGTCTTGAACAAGAAATTCCTGAAGAAATGTACGAACAAGGGTATGCAGACTTCAAAAATAACTTTGAGGCCATGCTTATGATGCAAGGTTTAACCCGCGAAAAGTTTATGGAACTAAACGAAATTGATGAGCAAACCATGCTTGAGCAGGAAAGACTTGAAGCTCGTAGGGCTGTCGAACAAGGTGCTGCTCTCTTAGCTCTTGCAAAAGAACTCAAGATTGAAGTAGCGGACGAAGAAATCCCGGCTTTGCTTGGCATTCAAAATGAACACAGCGAAGAATTCATCGAAGCTATCAAAAAAGATGGCACCTATAATGAGGCAAAAACCTCTGCCTTAAAGAATAAGGCACTCAAAGAATTCTCGGCCAAAGCTCATGTTGCTTTTGAAGGTGACGAATAGGCTCACGTTTGCCTTTGATCTTCATTATTCAAGGCGGTCTAAGTTCTTTTGAGCATAGGCCGCCATTTTTTTATCTCCTGCAGTATCTGATATGTTCTTTAATTTTTTCCAGGCGGGTTTGTAGTCAGTGTCTAAATCTGCTGCTCTTTTTGCGATCTCAAGCGCTTGGTCTTGCCTTCCATTCACCTCAAGAGCGATTGCATATTGCATGAGCAAGGCAACACCATTTGGCACTAAGGATACCCCCTGTTCGGCCACGGTTAGCGCCTTTTGAGCCGAATCGGCACTATCTTGCACGCCTTCTTTAGCAATCGTGTTATAAAAACTTGTCAAAAAGACAAAATTATCAAATTCATAGGGTGTCTTTTGGTGAGCATACAAGAGCATTTGTTCACTTAAAACTTTTGATTCCTGCAAATCATCAAATAAGCTGCTTTTTTCTGCCGAAGCACGACCTTCTTCAATCACGAGTTTGTTATATTCACCAAGGGTATCCAGGAAGCAGCCATATTGTGTAAATGCTGCTTGAGAACGATAGTAATCGTTGTAAGGGTTTAAGGTGATGGCGTCGGTAATTAAGTTTACTTTTACATGCCCTTTTGCATTATGAGCTTGGTAGAACATGAAGTCTGCCGCAAAGGTTTTAAAGGTATGAAATAGTCCCAAAGCCATAAAAACACTCGAGAACAGTGCGATTAACAGCTTTATTACGCTCTGCCCGTTGAGCGCTATGCCTTTTTTCAGCCCAGCCATACGTTCGCAACCATAACCTGCTAATACACCACAGAACATAAACAAAAAGCTCGTCGTTCCTGTGAGCGAAAGTCCAAAAAACATATCGATAAGATAAGCAACTACCGCTGAGGCTAAGATTGGGATTTCGTAATCTATAGAGGCTGATAGCTCGGGGTCGAAATTTTTATGGGAATGAATAAGTACCCCTGCAAAGTATAAATATAATAAAACGGTTCCCGGAATTCCTATTCCACTTGCAAGTTGCAAGGGCCAATTATGCGCATTATCTGCAACTGACAGCGCACCCGCAGCCTGAGAATAGGCAGGATCTTTAAAGAGCGGAGAAACTAATCTAAAGGTATCTGGACCCCACCCAAAAAATGGTCTTTCTTGAATAGAAAGTAGCGCAGAATTCGCAATCATCTTTCTTGTCGATGCAGATCCTGTGCCACTGAGTGCCGTTGTAAGTCGAGTCCAAACGTTCGTAGCATCTTCTCCAAAAATAACTGAAATGGCTACAACAGCAATAAGCACCAACAGAAGTGCTGCAGCAAACATAAAATCAATCCGACTTGGCCGTAATTTGCATCGAAAAGCCATCACACATACGCTTACACATCCGATAAAAGCGCCAAGCCAAGCTCCCCGGGTAAAGGTCACCAAACAAACGATTGCGTATAAGTAGAAGAGAAACCACGCAAGGGATTTTAAGACCTGATGCTTTTCAAAGAGGGCAAAACCAAAGGCTATGGTAAGCGGCATAACAATAAATGAACCAAGCATATTTGGGTTGCCATAGGTAGAAAAAGCACGCTTTGATTCAAAACTTAAACTGCCCCAGCTAATTGGATCAAGACCTAAGGCCTGCATTAGTCCATACATTGCTACCAAGGTAGAAGAAAATAAAAACATCCATAAAAGAAGACGAAGGCGAGCTTTCGTATCAATAAGCTGTAGTGATAAAAAGGCAACAAGCGCATACATAAGAAAGGCTAAAAACCCCTCATAGCGCCGATATTTTCCAAAGATAGATATTTCGGGGTCTATGGACGTCAGTGTCGCGATACTCACCCACACTAAGAAAAAAGCTAGGAACAAAAAAACTGGAGAAAGCCTGAGTCTTGTCCCCTCAAAAAGAAGAGAGAGGATGTAGAAAAATAAAGCGACGAGCACAAAGATTTCTATGAGCGTTTTTTTAACAAGGTCAAACTGGTCATAGGTAATAGATCCAAAGCCTGGAATGTTGAAGATGGAAAGATTGCCCATCGCAATTGGCACTAAAAGAGCTATAAGCAAGAGACATATATACGATATTCTCAGTGCTTTTGCTTGTGGTAGTGCAGAAATTTTTTCTACTTCAGATCTTGCGGGGTGTGAATCATCAATGCTAAGCACATATCTCTCCATAAAAATAGGTCCGCATCCACCTTGGATACGAACCTATTTTAACAGCCCCTTATGTTGATATATTTAATAAATCTTAATAGTTTTTCTCTTGGACCGTAAAGTATGCTTGTGGGTGTGCACATACAGGGCAAACTTCTGGAGCAGACTCGCCAACGTGGAGGTGACCACAAACGTTGCATTTCCAAACGGTAGCCTCTGCGCGCTTAAATACTTCGCCTTTTTCAAGACGCTCAATAAGCTTGTTAAAGCGCTCTTCGTGATGAGACTCAATTTCGCTTACTGCCTCAAAACGAAAAGCAATATCGTTAAAGCCTTCTTCACGAGCTACCTTAGCAAATGATGGATACATCTCAGTGTTTTCGTAGTGTTCACCAGCTGCGGCATCTTTGAGATTGGTAAGTGTATCAGGCACATCGCCGTCATGTAAATATTTAAACCAAAGCTTTGCATGCATGGTCTCGTTCGTTACGGTTTCATTAAAAATATTCTCAAAGCCTACATAGCCATCTTTTTTAGCTTGCTTAGCATAATAGCCATACTTCATAGCAGCTTGGGATTCACCAGCAAAAGCAGCTTCGAGATTCTTTTTTGTTTGTGATTCGTTGAAATCCATGAACAATCCTTCCATCTCTTAGATGTCGCAAACCTTTTGCGACGCAGTAACACTGAAATAAAATTGATAAGCAAACTCATTTTAGAACTTCTAAGATCATGTGCGCACGCTTATGGTGGCTCACATGAAGTCTACATATCAGCTTTAACATGAGGGCTTAAGTACATCTTATAGCATTTCTTAGGTGCATTTTTGAAAACTTAGCTAGTTTTGCATTGATCTTAAGAATCATTTGGCAGTAGAGCTTTTAAGTAGCAGAAGTATAGCTTTGATTTTCGTAACGTATAAATCCTTCAGAGACTAAGTCATCTAATATTGAAATTACTTCCTTATTGCTAAGTCTTTCCCTACCGGCTTTATGCTCTTCTTCATTAATGAGATTAATTAAATCATCTTCCCTGATACCTTCAGGCGCATTCAAAACAAACCTTAATAATTCTGCTCGCTTTTGACGCCTTGAACCCTCAAATTTCGATTGTTTAGCATAGTGCTTTGAGCGGCGCGAGGGGTTGCTTTGATTCTTTTTAAGATGAGCTCCGCAGTCAAGCAGGGCATAGTAAAAAGACCGATAATTTTCTGTTGGCAAAATCTGAGCCAAAACCGGGTAGAGCCTACTATCTCCCACATCATATTCATCTTTAAAAAATGAATCGAGTAAGACAGAACGGACGTTAGTTTCTAGATATAAAGCCCTCTCATTAAAGGCAAAAGCTTTAATACCTCCCGCAGTAGCAGCGCCAATACCAGGCAGGTCCAGCAAGTCATCAAGTGAGTGCGGAAAATGTCCGTGGTAGTTTTCACTCACAATGCGGGCTGTTTTTAAAACATTTAAAGCTCTGCGGTTATAGCCAAGTCCTTGCCATTCAAGTAAGACATCACTTTGTGAAGCACTAGCAAGGGCATCGACTGTTGGAAATTTTTTAAGCCAGCTATCCCAGCGGTCTATAACCCTCGAAACCTGCGTTTGCTGCAGCATAACCTCAGAAATCCAAACAGCATAGGGGTCATCTATATTTCTCCAAGCTAAGTTACGATATAAACGCTTGCCCTCTGATGAAAGCTTTTCGTGAAACGCACTGAGCTTGGAATCTGAAATGCCTGTTAGAAGGCTTAACTCTTGAGGAGATTGATGAAGCAGTTCCTTGTATCTTTTCACCATATCTTACTTATCATGCTGCTTGTTACAAAAATCACAGGATCGAGCTTTAATATTCTCGGGAGTAAAGGCATCTTTTCGAGTAAACTCTTCCGAGATATGGGGGCTTTTTACTCCGTCAATTAAATCTTGCAAAGTCACTGATTGCAGGTAGTCATGTAGAAGATGGTCTGCACCCATCCAAACATGATGAAACTCACAGTGCTTCTCTCGTGGACACCAGTCTTTATTTCGCGCGCAAATTGCCACACTAATTGGACCTTGAACCGACTCTATTAAATCAAGCATTGTTACTTTTTTGGGGTCTATGTTTAAGGTCATACCGCCATTAGCACCCCGTGTTGAACTGATGATTCCAGAAAGCACTAGGTCGTGCTGGATAGACCTAGCAAAGGAGTAAGGAACATCATATTCTTCTGCAACAGAACGAACTGACAGAGGTTTACCATCAGCGTGAACCAAAGCAGAAATCAAGCGAATAGCATAATCAGTTCTTCTAGTAATTTCCACAGGTGCCTCCGTATGCTCAGAAATGCTACAAGATTTGTGCTAATTCGATAGTACCAAATTGCTATGTCCTTACAACATATGAATCTTTATAAATATTAAATATTGATTTCTTTGAGCATGATCTGAGCCATATAATCGCCCAATTGCGTTTTTAGAGGACCCTCATTCATTGCTTGGTAGATAAGCATGTATAAATCGTAGTTCGACAGCGCCATTTGACGTGAGCTCAACTCTTCGTTAGTTGATGCCTCCTCAAGTGATTTAAGGTGCTCAGTATAAGCCTTAACTAAACTGATTGAATCTACACTTGAAGCCCATCTTGCAAGATTGTAATAATTAAGTGGCTCAGACAATTCTTCACCTGAGGTCAAAATTCTTAGCGCAATTTCTTTTTTAATAGCAGCATGACCTTGAACTTGTACCACATCTAAGGCGCCAAATTCATCGATAAAAGCTTGAGGTACTAAACTGTTTTTGGGAGAAAGCATTATCATGAATACATCTGGAAAACTTTGAAGTATTTGCTTAAACGACTGAGCAAGTCGCTTGCTTGCCAGCTTAAATTGTTCTTCATCAAGCGAAAGCTCAGCTAAGGGCACTTGAAGCACGAATATAGCCCTTCTGTTGTTTCGCTTAATCGATTCAATCAATTTCATTGCATGACGGGTGCTATCCTGGGCACTCGAGGGATGCAATTCGAATTCTTCCATAAGATCACCTAGGTTTATACCGAGCGGTATCATACCCATGGATCCTACAAGTGACTGAACCTCAACGTTTGAACGATGAGCATAGGAATCTAAGACCAGGAGATGTCGAGGTGCTTGATACGTTTTTTTATCTGAATCCAACATAATATTTTAAGATTCACTCCAATGTAAGATGGGCCACCCCTTCGTTTGAGCTCTTTTTTCAAGCTTGACGTCGGGCTCAACAGCAAAACCTTGTCTTGCTGCCTCGAGCATATAAGCATCGGTATAATGATCGCCGTATGCTCTTTCTAAGACCCAATTGTTAGGACCAAATTTTTCATCTGCAAATTTATGTATTGCATTTACTTTCTCTCTACCCTCAACTGGCGCACCTAAAACCTTGCCAGTAAAACCTTCTCCATCATCAGTTTGCTGCATATTAGTAGCTAAAACTGCATCTACATGTAGGTGTTCTGCAGCTGGCATAACCACAAGATAGAAAGAAGCCGACACAATAACTATGTAATAACCAAGCTGCTCAAGAAGCTCCAATTCTTTAATGGCCCCTGGCATGTACAGTTTTTTCAAACGTTCCAAATAAAACTTTTGCATCAAATCGGTGACTTCAGATGAACTCATGCCTTTAAAAAGAGAGAATATATCTTCTCGAACCTCTGATTGTTCTACCGGAAGACGAAGCTTGTAGCGAATCCCCCACCAGGCAACTTTTATAAATTTACCTATATTAATCATTCGTCTGCTGATAAGAAATTTGAAGAGCTCGGCTCCTGATTGCCCACTGATAAGGGTGCCGTCAAAATCCATTGCTGCAATTTTCACAGGATTATCAGGCGTAAAGCTATGCTTTGGTGTAAATATTGAACTCGTCTCGTGAAACTCCTCATGTGAAGTTTGATTATCAAAAACAGGTAGGGACAAATAGCTTCCTTTTCTCAAATAAAATTACTCTTAATAGTATCAAAAAGATAAACGAGCATTGGCAAAGAGCCAGACAACTGTTACTTATGTAAGAGATGATTTTTCACCATGAAGAGCCTGATGTATGAAGAAACAGGAGCGCCTTTGAAA
>JAUNLE010000001.1:0-36063 GCA_030532415.1 Coriobacteriia bacterium
TGGTAAATCGAAAAATACTAATGCTCTCATAAATCTGTAACTCATGGTCTTAAATCAATTTATAAAATTTAATGAGGGATACATCTTCATCATTAATCGCATCCAGCACGCTACGCGTATACATCTTTATCGCATTCAAAACGGTTTGCTTTGTACCATCAATATGTACATGTAAATCAAGTAAAAGCCATAAAGACTGTTTTTCTTCCTTACTGAATTTATTTGGCACCATTTCATACACCAGCCTGTCCACAATAATCCTATAGGGCTCCATTAAATCGCTGCCTAAATTAAAATGATTAAACATACTGCAATGAAAAATTCCAAGCTGAGTCAGGTATCCATTCGCTGTAATTTCTCGATTAAAAGCGGACAAAATCAAGCTGTAGCCATAATTAAGTGCTGCATTTATTGCATTTTCTGCACTCCGTGTGAAGCCCCTACCAAAGAGAGCGTTGAAATATACCTTTGCAGCATGCCCCTCTCTATTGACCACATCCGATGAAGCTGATTGACTTAAATAGGAACGCAAAAGCTCAGCCTCTTTTTCATGAGCGGTGTCCGACAAAAAATCCGCTTGAAGTCTAATTTTTTCACTTACGATTTCACGCCATACCGAATCTTTTATGTTTTGTTTCCATGCTGCCTGTGTTCTTATTTTTGCTGAACTATCGTGACTCCCACAATAAGCAGCTAATTCTGCCATAGGATTACGCTGAGAATCACAAAAAATGACTTTGATTTTCTTAGAAATAAAGGCCTCAATTAAACAGCCAGTTATGGAAACCGCAGGATTTTCTATGATAACTATTGCGATTTCGTCTAGTAGTACGCGCTTTGTTTCCAAAGCGCGTACTACCATGTATCCCATTTTGCAGTCTAATTTGGCTTGTGATGAGACTACAACGGTTCGCCAACTCATAGCAAGTCCAAGATGTTTTCAGATTTTTTCATCCATAAACCTGAAGGAGAAATATTCAGCACTCTTACATCACTATAGGATTTTTTCCAATTGGACACGGCACAGCTTAGCTTCGTTGCCGCAGAAAATTTAGACCCACCTATTAGACTCAAGTCGCAGCCAACAGAAAATCTTCCAAAGACCTGATGAATATTCAGAAGAACTCTCGCTTGATCAACTTCATGTAATTCAAGAAATTTTTGCTTGCCCTCAATCAGAATGGTAAGAGGATTATTAATTCGTTTCTCATAAATCGTGTTTTTTAACTTTTCGCAATATAAATCATATAAATCTATATTTTTTTCTAAACACACCTTGTCATATTCTTGATCGAAAACATAGTTTTTATTCTCGTCAACTTTTTGAACGAGCCTCTCTAATTTTTTAAGATAAAACTTCCAAAACTTATCAGATGAAAACTGCATAATAGGCTGGGCTATGAGTCTTGTGCCTTTATTTGCATTACCAGTCAAACAAACCCTAAACCCATCAAATGAAAGTACCGTATTCACCTTCCACGGAGTCATTCCCAGAGGAAAACTCACTTCATCTACCTTTTTGTTAAGAATTCGGGATAGTCGGTCATAAGTGTATTCAAGCGCAAAATCCCTGTCTTTTAGGAAACGCTCACCGTGGAGTAGCTCGACCGACATAATGTACAGGTCGGTTTTCTTTCCAGCTCTATATTTAACTGGCAGGAAGAACATGATACTTGGCTTGTTGTATCCACCATATTTTTCGGTAGGTAAATGTTTCTTTCTTGGGATAAGTCCTGGAGCTGCAGAAACAGGCATCTGATCAAATAAGCCACCCTTTTTCATGAAGGAATATTTCGTGAACTTAGCAGTGTTTTTTTCGGAGATAGATTTAACCTTAGCCAACATCTCATCGCCATCCCATATGACCTTGCCGTCGGCTTCTACCGGACGAGTAAATACGGTTTTAGTTTTTATGCTGTAGTTTGACTTTAGATAGAAATTCTTCGTGAACTTCATGTTGTAAACATTGCCAACCACGATGTTTAAGTATGCATCCACTGCATGATGTAGGTCGTTGTATAACCTTGATTTTGGTAAGTCGAATTCTTGGCGGAATTCACTAGCTAAGTGCGCCTTACTGTAAACGATTTCCGTTTCTGGAAGGTATTCTTTCAAAAGCGTAGCAACTGCCTTGGTAGACTGAGAGGTTTCTACTATCTGACGGTTAATGAAGTGATGGCGTTCTTCATCGGTAAAAGGAGTGCTTCTAGTAAGTCTTTTGTACTTTTCGGTACTCATAAGCCCTGCATTTTTTAACATGCCCCAAAAAGCAGTCATCTTGCCACGAATCTGCCCATCAATGGGATAAGTATTACTCTTCAAGCCATTTTCCTCAGAAAGAACGAGCACCTTGTTGTTGATAACGCTGTCATCTTTAACAAAAGATTGCGGATAAATATGATCAATATCATAAATTTTTGAGCCAAGTTTTTCGAGAGCGATAGACTTTCCGCTGTAAGCAGATTTTCCTAGTTGCAAATAATATAGGTAAAGTTTCTCGCTTTGTAATCTGCTGTCAGCTGCCTCTCCCATAGCTTCAAGCTGCTGTTGTAGTAGTCGAACGTCTTCGCCTTCGCATTTTTTATAAAAATCTAAGAGCTGTTGCTTTCTTGTTTTTGTCTTCTTCCCTTTTAGATCTTTTCTTTCCGCCCTTGTCATCTCTATAAATATTTTTTGAGGAGCACCAAATGCCTTAGTTACATCTTTCACAACATCCAGGGTCCTAAAAACTGCACGCCTTGTTGCTGGGGACAAATACATTTCATCAAGGCGATCTTCAAGTTTTGCAGGATGCTCCTCGTAATAAGACTTTTTGTTTGATTCAATTTCCTGTGCAAACGTGAACTTATCGGAAAGCAGCTCCATTAAGTTTTTCTGCGTATTCCAAAGTGCAGAGATAATGGTAAAAACCTCTCCCGTACTTTTATCAGTTCCTTCAAATTCATTTAGAAATCTTCTAGACAGGCGACCAAAATCCTGGATTTTTATTGAACAAATATATTTTCCGTCAGCTTCACTCAAATGCGGGAATTCTTTTTGAATCCAATGCTTCAAGCGAGTTTTGTCTTCTGAAAAAGTTGAACGTTCAATAATTCTTTCAACATCATCCTCGCTCAAAACACCAGTATCCATAAAACGTTTAAAAGCAATTTGTGGAGTGAGATTTGATTTAATATCCTCATCAATTCCCGAGATTAATTCTTCTTGGCCTTTTTCAATAAGACCTCTAGAAATTAGATATTCTTTCAACCTCTTTGGAGTAACCTTTTTGAACCTCAAAAATAAGTCATGGTAGATTTGTTGTTTTAACTCAACAGATATTCTTTCTCCATTTATTCTTAAATTATTTATTTCGTTGAGCACCATAAATTTATGGTAGAGCAAAGAATTTTTTGGAAGCACCGGCTCTCCTGGAAGATAGGTGCAGGTGTTGGTCATCCTTCTAATAAATTCACGTTCACTGGCATCTAAATCTACCACCTCGTTAAAATTCCAAGGATAAATTTTATCTGCTTTACGCACAATCCAAGCATGCTCAGAATTTTTATTGAGTGGACCAACAAAATAAGGAATCCTAAAAGAGAAAATTGACATAATCTTATCTGAAACACTCAAGCCATTTTCGTCGCGCTCGGTAAGGAAGGGTAAGTAGCCTTCAGCGTTTTTCACTATGAGATTCAATTCATGCCAGAATAGCTGCTGAGGAACCACTCTATTGTTTGTGTCTTTTTGTTTTGGGAGAAAAATACGAAGTGCAAGACGGTCTTGTATGTCCTGAAGCGCTTTAAGATCTTGTTCATTCATATTATTTTGGTCAATAAGCTTTAGCACTTCGGAAAGGTATTTTGAGAAGTCTTCCTTACTTGCTCCCTTGACCTTCTTTCCGTCTGTTTTGCGAACATAAGCACTATAGTTAGCTTTTTGTTCTTCCCTAAAAACCTCATTATATTTTCTACGAAGATTTCGTTTAATAATATCTTTAAGCAATTTCAAATCTTTTTGATGTTGATTAAATACGCCGATTTTTGCCTCGGAAATCGTTGTAAATTCCCCCATAATATCGGCAAGAATTGCCCAGTCAAAAACCTTACGCAATGCGGCAACAAGATCAAAATCATCTTCGATATTGGCAGCAATTTCATCCAGTTTTTCATCGTCATCCGACAAAGAGAACGAGCCCAATTCCGTATAATCATCTTTGCCAAAAAGATCTTTAATTTTAACCGTACTACCTGCAAGAAGCTTAATGACTAAGGTTTGGTTGAAAGGAAAGTCTTCTGTTATATCTTTTGAAACTTTTTCACTTCCAGTTAATGCTTTCGCTAATTCTTTAAATTTGTCTTGGAGTGCAATCTTCTTTTTTAATACCTCTCCGACTTCATTAAGATCAGCATCATCCCAAGGATATAAGTAGCCGTTATCTATAAAGAAATTGCGAAAATCCTGGTAAACCTGGTTGAAATCTCGCACCGAAGAAAGGTTGTCTTTGTCTATATTGCTCAAGAAATGACCGCGATGAGCAACTAACCAGGAACAGGCTAAGTACACCAAGCGCACATCATGGGGGCTCGGATCTTTCATCAGGTCGTCTATCAAGTGATGAATTGTTGGATATTGTTTGTGATAATGTTTGTCAGTGTATGTTGGATCATTAAAAAGCGGGAATCTATCACCCGCCTCATCTCGATACAGGTCACTCACCTGCAGTCGTTGAAAGAATTTTTGATCGACGTTCGCTATTTCCCGCGCAAATAATTCTTGAACAAGAGCAACCCTTTGTTTTCGTCTAGCTAAACGTCGCTTTGAGGTTCTAAAGACACGACGCGCTGCCTTTGATTCACCTTCATCAAAAACATGAGCACCCCAGGCGGACTCTCCATGAAATTTAAGTAAATTATATTGGTCATCTGTAACGGCGTAACCCACAGAATTACTTCCAACGTCAAGGCCTAAATAATAATTCCCATCTTTCATGTTGATACTTCTCCTCCAATGTAGTACATTTGTAACGTAATTGAGTAACCCCTACAAAATTACACTGCGAGTTCAAATAAAGGTTTACTCAAATCGTTGGCTTAACCAACTGCACAGTGTGTGCGTCAAGGATCGCTTAAGTGCGATCCTTTTTATTTTGTCTAGCACTTTCTGTCCTTCAACTCACTTCTGTGCTATAAGCATAATAGAACATGCCTCGGACATTTATTGACTCTATTCTTTTTTAAGATATAAAGGCGCAGATAATGCCCGGTAAAGGCCCTTATAACAAAATTTATTCTGACAGCTGAATCAAAACTCTTGACCTTCACCCTACGTAAGAGCTTATGCTTAGCTTCACAAGGCAAGCGAGAGGTTACACGATGGACTCCCACTTTAGAACAATTAAAGAAATGGCTGAACTCGCAGGGGTCAGCACACGAACACTTCGCCATTGGGAAGACGTTAACCTTATAAAGCCATCGCGCAGCAACAAGGGATATAGGCTCTACAGCGATAAAGATGCACGGCGCATTTCATACATTCTTGCCATGAAAGCGTGTGGACTTCCCCTAACAACTATTCGAAGCATATACACCCAAAGCGAAAGCAACCTGCTTGCTGTCCTTAAAAACCACCTTCTTGCACTTGAAAATCAACGGAGTGCAACAGAATGCGCGTATCGCAAAACTAAAGACGCGATAAAAACAATCGAAAGGATGCAGGGTATGAGCACGGAAGATAGCTTTGAGAAACTAAAACAAGACGCAATCAAGCAAAATGAAGAACGCTATGGAAGCGAGGCTCGAAAGCTCTATGGAGATGAAGCCGTGGATGCGTCAAACGAGCGCTTGGCCGCACTTTCCAAAGACGAATGGGATGCTAAAGAATTGCTGGAAGCATCTATAAAAGTCCAGCTTCGTATTGCTTTGGCGACGGACGATTCATCAAGTGAAGAGTCGCGCGAACTTGTACGCATGCACAAAAGATGGATTAAGATGCACTGGGGAGAGAGCTTTAAAGAAGAGGCCTATCTTGCCTTAGTCCAAGGTTACCTGGCAGACGTCCGCTTCGTTGACTACTACGATTCAGCAGCTGGTGAAGGAGCGACCGAATTTCTTGTCGATGCCGTTAGAAAAGCTCAGCTTTAAGGGACGAGCTTAAAATGTGGTTCTGAGAGGTCTTTTCAACTTGATGCCGGTTCAACATTAACGCAAAAATAAGAGCTGTATAAAGTTTCGTGTGACAAACAAAATATCCAGCATGAAGATGTTTATTGCAGTTCCACCATGAAGCGCAAGCTTCCCCTTTAGCTGCGGGTGCTCTCCAAGCTCTCCTAGCAGCTCTAGCAGTCTTTCTACTTTATCAAGTGTGCGCAGTGGGAACTCCCTTAAAAACGTGTTATCCACGACTCTACCTCTTCATTTTTATCTGGAAAAATAAGTTTCCATCTTGGCGACCAGCCATCCGACACCTTGCCTGAGGATAATAAACGATAAGGACCAGGTCCTAGCTGACTCTCGAGAAAAGAAAGATCTTGATCACTTACATGCCATTCGTTCTTCTTTTCGGAAAGAAGCCAAGCTACGCGTGAGACCATTGTGGGACCAAGGCTAACTGCATGGCTCATCAAAGCATTTACATCAAGATAAGCAAATGTTGTGAGGCTACGAACAGCTTCTTCAATTCCGCCAGCTAGATTTGGTTTTTCAAGACAGTCGACAAAAGTCTGCTCCTTGGTGGTAGCAAGATACAAACCCGATGCTGACCTGAGGGCTTTTGAACTTACGCCTGCTACTGGACCACAGGGAAGATAGCTTACACCCCTGAACTCAAACTTAGTGTGCACAAGATCGGAGCGAAAATAACAGACATAGCCAAGATTATGGGCGACACCATACGCTTCAAGTGCAGAATGATATGAGATAACAGCGTTCGCGTCCAAAGCTGAGACAAGCTCAGTTTGATCTACAAGCACCCCTTCATACCGCCCTCGATTTGACACAAGAAGACCGCGGCGCACACGCTCAACCGCTCCAGACTTAACGGCAAGGCGTAACTGTTCCTCTGCTGCAGCCTTAGAATCAAGCGCCTCAGATAGAGAGGATGTAGTGAACACATGATGTTTATTTATGTAATCAGTAAATTTCATGCTGCTAATTATAGCACGAAACCCCAATAAACTATTGGGGTTTCTAGACATTTTTAGCAGCACATCATCGGGCTATTACTGGCTATTTACAGAACCAGCGACTCAAGCTTCGCACTGAAAGCCAAAAAGCCACTCTACTTATTCAGTAAAGTAAGACACTCCGCCTTCAATTAACGGTTGGTAGCTGCTATCAGGTATGTTAAGGTACAAGCCCGACCCACTTCTTTCGGTATGTCCCATCTTTCCTAACACGCGACCATCTGGGCTGGTAATGCCCTCAATTGCCAACACTGAACCGTTCGGATTAACCGAAAAGTCCATCGAAGGCTTTCCGTCCATGTCAACATATTGAGTAGCAACCTGACCCGCTTCAATCATCTGCGCAAGCAGCTCATCCGAGGCAACAAAGCGACCTTCGCCGTGACTAATTGGCACGGTATGAATGTCTCCCACCTCAGATTTAGAGAACCAAGGCGAAAGATTCGACGAAATTCGTGTACGAACCATTCGGCTTTGGTGACGTCCAATGGAATTGAAAGTAAGCGTTGGACAAGTCTCGTCCATTTCGCGAATATCTCCATACGGAACCAGGCCAAGCTTAACTAAAGCCTGAAATCCGTTGCAAATACCAAGCATCAAGCCGTCGCGATTAAAGAGCAAATCGCGCACCGCCTCGGTAACAGCAGGTGAGCGGAAGAACGCGGTAATAAATTTAGCAGATCCATCGGGTTCGTCTCCCCCTGAAAACCCACCTGGAATCATAACAATTTGACTCTTTGCAATTTCTTCCACAAGACGCTCGGTGCTTTCGGCAACTGCTTGTGGTGACAAGTTATTGATGACAAGTGTGTTTGCAAGAGCTCCTGCACGTTCGAAGGCAAGCGCAGCATCAAACTCACAGTTGGTACCAGGAAATACCGGTATGATAACCCGAGGTTTCGCCAGGGCCAACCCTGCTCTTTTGGTAGGGCGCTCCACCTTTGTAGAAATGGTTTGCACCTCTTGACCAGTTTGGCGATAAGGGAAAACTCCTTCAAGCCTTGACTCCCATGCCTCCTGCAACGCGTCTAAAGAAAGCGTCTCCCCTGCGGCCGAGAACTCGTATTCTGCAGTGGTTGTTCCGATAAGTTCCACACGCACGTCATCGGTGGATGCTGGAATTTCTGCCCCATCGGCAAGTTCTACTGCAAACGATCCGTATGCAGGCACAAAGAAATTGTCGGGATTCATGGTATCTGCTACCGAAAGTCCAATGCGATTTCCAAGACACATCTTGAAAAGTGCTTCAGCGTCGCCGCCATAGCCTGGAGTAGCAACCGCACAAGCCTTGCCGTCGCCAATAAGCTCTTCCACAAGATTAAGACAGCCCACAAGACCTGCAGGTTCAGGAAGCAGTCCATCCTCATCATAATACGGGTGAATGCATACAACTTGGTGTCCAGGAGCCTTAAATTCAGGCGAAGTAATTCGCGAAATATCGCCCACGGCGGTGGCAAAACTTACGAGGGTAGGCGGAACATCAAGCTCCTCGAAGCTTCCGCTCATGGAATCTTTGCCTCCTATGGCTGCAACTTCTAGATCAAGCTGCGCCATCAAGGCGCCAAGTAATGAGGCAGTAGGTTTACCCCAGCGCTCGGGAACATTTCTGAGTGAACCAAAATATTCTTGGAAGGTAAGGTAGGTGTTTTTTCTCTCAAGGCCAGCAGCAATGAGCTTACTTACACTTTCAACCACCGCAAGATAAGCGCCCTTGAACTGATTTGCCGAAGAGATAAGCGGATTAAAGCCCCAGGCCATACCGCTTACCGTGCTCGTCTCACCAAGAACTGGCAGTTTAGAGACCATAGCAGTACTTTGCGTAAGCTGCTCGTTTCCACCAAAAGGCATGAGAACACAGCCCGCGCCAATGGTGGAGTCAAAACGTTCAGCTAGTCCTTTGTTGGAGCAAACGTTGAGGTCAGTCAAGACCGAAAGCATGCGCTCCTCAAGCGTAGCTCCTTCCCATACAGGCTCAAAAGATTCGCCTGGCAAGACATGCACTGCTGCATGCTTAGGAGCACCGTTGCTGTTTAAGAATTCGCGGCTTAAATCCACGATTATTTCGTCATCCCAGGTCATCTTCATGCGTGGCTCTTCGGTGACCACAGCAATCGGCGTTGCCTCAAGATTTTCCTCATGCGCGTACGCGATGAATTCATCCACATCAGCGGCTGCAAGCGCAACTGCCATGCGCTCCTGGCTCTCTGAAAGCGCAAGTTCGGTACCGTCAAGGCCATCATATTTTCTTGGAACCATACTTAAGTTAATTGAAAGTCCGTCGGCAATTTCGCCGCAGGCAACCGACACGCCACCAGCACCAAAATCGTTACAACGCTTGATGAGCTGACAGGCATCCTTTCGTCTAAACAGACGCTGGAGTTTGCGTTCAACAGGGGCATTACCCTTTTGAACCTCGGCTCCGCTCGTATCAAGGCTTGACTTGTCGTGAGATTTCGATGAGCCTGTGGCACCACCAATACCATCGCGACCAGTGCGACCACCAAGAAGTACAATTACATCGCTTGGAGCAGGTGTTTCTCTGCGAACGTGGTCGGCAGGAGTTGCTCCTACAACGGCTCCGATTTCCATACGCTTTGCTGCATAACCTGGGTGATACAGTTCGTTTACCTGACCAGTAGCAAGACCAATTTGGTTTCCGTATGAAGAATAGCCCGCAGCAGCCGTCGTCACAATTTTTCTCTGAGGCAACTTTCCGGGAAGCGTTTCAGACACAGGAACAGTTGGATCTGCAGCTCCCGTCAGGCGCATTGCCTGGTAGACATAGCTTCTGCCTGAAAGCGGATCGCGAATAGCGCCACCAACACAGGTAGCAGCTCCACCAAATGGCTCCACCTCGGTTGGGTGGTTGTGCGTCTCATTCTTGAAGAGGAAAAGCCAGTCTTGCAGCTCTCCGTTAACATCGCAAGAGACCTTCACCGTACAGGCGTTAACCTCTTCTGACTCGTCAACATTTTTCAAAATGCCCTGTTTTTTCAGGTATTTTGCCGCAATGGTGCCCATGTCCATGAGACTTATAGGCTTGTGTTCGCGACCAAGTTCATGGCGAATCGCAAGATATTTGTCGAAGGCGCGCTGAACCAATTCGTCATCTATCGCAATGTCATCAAGATTCGTATTGAAGGTGGTGTGACGACAGTGATCTGACCAATAGGTGTCGATAACCTTGATTTCGGTGATTGTAGGGTCGCGCTTTTCATCAATAAAATAACGCTGACAAAACTCAATATCTGCCTGGTCCATAGCAAGCCCGCGCTCGACAATAAACTGAACAAGCTCCTCTTTCGAGTAATCGCGAAAACCTTCGAGCAGCTCTACACGATCTGGAGCTGGATAGCTCATCTTAAGCGTATCGCGTTCGTCCAGCGAAGCCTCGCGTGCTTCAATAGGATTGATAACATAATTTTTTATCGTCTGAATACGGTCTTCGCTCAAAGCCCCTTCAAGGTAGTAGAGCTTAGCACTTCGAACATCGGGGCGCTCGCCGCATGAAATAAGCTGGATGCATTCACTTGCAGAATCGGCACGCTGATCAAACTGACCCGGCAAAAATTCCACCGCAAAAACCGTCTCTTCCTTAGGAGCAGGCATCGCGCGGGTAGCAATATCGGATTGCGGCTCACTGAAAACGGTCGGGATACATTGCTCGAACAGCTCTTCCCCGATTCCTTCAACATCATAGCGATTAACTAGTCGCAGCCCCTCAATCTCGGAAATTCCTAAAATTTCGCGAAATTCTGCAAGAAGCTGACGTGCTTCGACATCAAAACCGGGTTTTTTCTCTACGTAAATACGCCAGACCATGGCCCGCCTTCCCTGTTGCCTTCTACTTTATATACTCAATTGCATCCATTATACAGGTGAAAAAAAGACTTGATGTGAAGAAAGAAAGATCCAATAAGAATAGTATTTATACTTTGAAAGTATATCCATAACCACATACTTGATGATAATGAAGGCTCCTAGCTTTTGGTGAAAGGCAGCCTGCAAGCATGTCCTTAGCCACGTTTTGCGCGTGAGGCAGATTCCGGCGTTATCGTCATGGTTTGGAAGCGATTTTGCATGAATTCATCATCGAAATGTTCATTACAAAACTTCACAATTGCTGAAGGGTTTTCGTAGTTCATAGTGCCGCTCGCACGCTCAAACCAGCAGTCAAAAGCCGCTAAGGTAAGCACGCAATTTACAGCCATAAGCAAGGTTGCGATTATGGTTATTGGATAGCGAAGCTGCCACGAGACAAGGTTTACCGCCTTCAGCATGAGCGGCAATAAAAAGCGTACCCACACTAAGCCAAGTGCTCCCCACATCATGAAGAACATGAAGTTCGTTCTTCCGTCAATGGAAAGAAAGGTGCCGGTATAATCCCACGCCTGAATACCGAAGGAGACCTCCATAAACCAGCTAACAAAAAACTCAAACGCGGCTCCGATAAAGCCCGCAACTAAAAAGATAAGTATTGGGTTTTTGCGGTAAAAACGGTTAAGCGCAATGGTCATAAGTGCAGCCCCTATCCCATAAATGGGGCTGAAGGGACCATAAAGCAGTCCCGCGCGATCTTCGTATACTCCAAGATCAACAACCGTCATATGCCACACAATCTCAAGGAAAAGACCGATCACGCTGCATACGACAAAAACCCAAAACATGTTATAAAAATTGAGCTCAATATAGCCCTTGCCGCTTTTGTCACGCCCAAGCACGCCCGCCTCATAATCGCTTTTCAAGTCAAGCTTATGGAGGTGGTACTGAAGGATTCGCTCTTCACGAAGAGAAGGGTCAGAATAGGTCTCTAAGACTATAAGAATGACAATATTAATTGCAGGTGCAATGAGCGAAGAGCTTAAGCCCTCCAGCATAAACGTGCAGGTCATAAACACCAATTCAAGCGAGCGAAGCAACTTTTTTCGTACTGCCCTTCAAAAGCACTACACCAAGCCAGAAAAATCCCACGGCTAGTGCTGTTGAAACGATGAAGGAAAATGCAGCAATCAAAATTGTAGTAAGGGAATTTTTTCCAGTTGCCTCCATGATGAGTGGGTTGAAGTCACCAGAAAATACCGACACCAAGACAAAGGCAAAAGCAACAATTGACAGTATGGTGATAGCGCCGCCAAGGATGCAGAAAACACCGTAAATTTTTGCTGCTAAAGGATATGCGCGAGCGCTATCTTTGTTGGTTTCCACATCTCTCCTATGACTTATACTGATAGTTCAAGAAAGTACCCATAGAGTGCTCTTATCCCCACTCAATTGTGACCTAGTGCTTGTGTTGTGGCGAAAGCACTGGTAACACAATTCTACGCTGGAATCTATACTAGTGCATAAATCATGTCCCAAGTGATAATCTTTCTTATCGCCCCGCATGCACGCCGATAGTCACCGGAAGCAACAGCAGCCTCATATGCACGCCTCACCGCAAGCTCTTTTGTCAGGTGAGTCGTGCACTTCAGCGATGTATCTATCGGAATAAGGGTAGTGTCTCTTCTTGGTCGAGAGTATGCGGGAGAATTTCTTACAACGCAGGTCTGTCAAAGCCGGTCCTTTATATAAAATAGGGCAGAACTGCTTTCGCAACTCCGCCCCGCAAAACCCTAAGATTTTTTGTCTGCCTTCATTATGGACAATTACACCCTGCTTTCAAGAGTTTAATGGCAGTAACATATTTACTTACTCCCACTCAATGGTGGCAGGTGGTTTTGAGGTAATATCGTAGGCCACACGGTTAATACCAGCCACTTCACCAACAATACGGCTCGATATTCTTGAAAGCACCTCGTAAGGAAGCTTTGCCCAGTCTGCCGTCATTGCATCTTGTGACTCAACCGCGCGTATGATAATTGGACGCGCATAGGTTCTCTCATCCCCCATGACTCCAACACTTCGAATATCAGGAAGCACTGCAAAATATTGCCACACGGCACCTTCATGCTCCTTGTTATAAGCATCAAGCTCTTCACGAACGATAGCATCGGCCTCGCGAAGCAGGTCTAGTTTTTCTTTCGTGATATCACCGATAATTCGAATTGCAAGACCAGGACCTGGGAAAGGCTGACGATATACAATCTCATCAGGAAGCCCTAGTTCAGTACCGATTGCTCGAACCTCATCTTTAAAGAAGTGGTCAAGCGGCTCAATCAAATCGAAGTGCACGCCTTCAGGGAACGGAATTAAGTTGTGGTGACTTTTAATGGTCGAAGATGCTCCGCCAGTTTTGCGAGAACCCGACTCAATCACGTCAGGATAAATAGTTCCTTGTGCTAAATAACGAATGCCGTCGAGTTTTTGAGCCTCCTCGAAAAATACCTTCCAAAACTCCTCACCAATTATGCGGCGCTTTTTCTCTGGATCATTAACGCCTGCAAGTTTGTTAAGGTAGCGATCTTGCGCATCAACCATCTTAAGGTCGATCTTGAACTGATCTTTGAATACGCGCTCAACGCTTTCAGGCTCGCCTTTCCTTAAAAGCCCGTGGTTAACAAATACGCAGTGAAGCTGGTCTCCTATCGCCTTATGCAGCAATGCAGCTACCACCGAAGAGTCAACGCCTCCCGACAGCGCTAAGATAACGTGCTCATCTTTAACCTGCTCACGAATTTCTCTGACTGCTCTATCAATGACGCTTTCAGTCGTCCACTGAGGACTTAAGCCAGCAAGTTCAAACAAGAAGGTTTTAAGTATGTCATTACCATGACTCGTATGTTTTACTTCTGGATGAAATTGAGTTGCGTAAATTTTCTTTTCGGGATTTTCAAAAGCAGCGACTGGACAATTTGGAGTTGAAGCTGTGAGTGTGTAGCCCTCAGGAACTTGGGTAACGGAATCCCTATGGCTCATCCATACCGTTTGCTCCTCAGGAGTTCCCGCCAATAACTGAGATTCTCCAAGGCGTTGCATCCTTGTTCCACCATATTCGCCCTTATCGGCATTGGCAACTTTTCCACCGTGAAGGTAAGCGATGGTTTGCATGCCATAGCAAAATCCCAAAATAGGCAAGCCTAAATCGAGAATTTCAGGGTCTATGTGCGGTGAATCTTCAAGATACACGCTCGCAGGACCACCCGACAAAATGATTGCATCGGGCTTTAGTGCTAAAATTTCTTGGGCGCTTGTAGTATATGGAACGATTTCAGAGTAAACCTTCAGGTCACGTACTCTGCGCGCAATGAGCTGACCATATTGCGCTCCAAAATCAACGACGACGACTTTTTCCTGCTTGTTTTCCATACATTTCTTCCAATCGCTTTGCAACATTTAGTGTATTTAATTGTGCAACAACAATACCAACTAAGATGACGGCAACGCCGAGCAAACGCAGTGGCGCTACATATTCTCCTAAAATCATAATGGCACAAAGTATACTCATTGGCAGCTCGCTTGAGGCCATAATGGTAGAAAGTCCACTTGGCAGGTGTGGGGTTGCCAGGCTAAAAAGAAAAACAGGGATTACCAGACTAAGAAATCCAAGCAAAAGACCCGTTTTCCACACTCCTGCCTCTAAGGCTCCTGATGCGAAAAAACCAGGAAACACAAAGAGGGCAACAATCAAAGCTCCCGTAGCAAAAAAGAAACTTCGATCAACAACATGAAGTTCTAGTGCCACACTGCCCGATAGATACATAAAAAGCGCGCAGCACAGGGCGGCTATCAGGCCAAATGTTATGCCGATAAGGTCGAAATTTCCACGTGTTCCAGCGTACATCCCGGAAGCCAAAACAGTACCAGCAAAAATGATAAAAGCAGACACTATATGGGGAAGGCTCGGTTTGCTTTTAGTCGTAATTGCCTGAATAAGAATACCCATCCAGGTAAATTGAAAAAGCATAGTAATTGCAAGCGAGGCATCAAGACGCGTAAGCGAATAGGTGTAGAAGATGGTAGTTCCCGCATTCACAAAACCACTTAAGACAAGCTTAATTGCTTGCTTTGCGGTCGCATGGATTTTCTTTCCTGCAAAGAGCAAACGTCCCAAGACTATTGACAAAAAGATAAGCCAGCCAAAAAGTATTTGTGAGAAAAACACTTCTTGCTGGCTAAAACCATAGGTGTATGAAATTTTAATAATCGAAGCTACCGCACCATAACTCAAACCACCAGCAAATACGATGGCAGAATATTTGATGCGGTCGGATACGTAGTTTTTTGTTTGCCTTGCTTCGGACATTTGATAACTTGCTACAAGATATATCTAGTCTTGTTCTTCATCCTTTAAGGTAAAAACGCCACTTAAATCGGGCATTTCTTGACCAAAAAGCTCTTCAATATCAATATCTTGGCTCAAAATCTTGTCCATGGTACCCATGAGTACAAACTCTTCAATTTCTGGTTTACTCATAATGGTAAGCTTTCCCTCGTCGTAGACCGGAAAAGCACTGCCACATTTTTCACAAATGTGAATCTTATGAGCAGCATCAGCACTGTCATAAAGGTAATGCAGTTGATGTTGGTTGGTATTACCACACACCTCACACTTTACGCGACTATAGCGCCACTTAAAGTGACAGGTTGAACACCACAGCATCTTTGGTGATCCCTCAGATAAGCTACCCTCGGTTTGAATTGCAAGCGCAGCCTGGCTACCACACACCGGACAAAAGGTTGGGTTTAAGAAATCAACTTCTTCAATTATGGCAGCTAACTTGTTATGAACAGCCTCACCAAAAACTGCAAGCGCTTGTGAGTACGCAAGGTAGAAACGATTTTTAATTATCTGTTCATCAAGATTTTCATCAGACAATTCTAAATGTTCTGCAAGATCTTTAAGTGTGGCATCATCTTTGGTAAGTGCGTGTGAAAAGTCGACCTTATCAAAAGCAGACCAATCAAGCTTTTCTGCATTATCATCAATTGCTTCAAAAAGCATACGAGTAGCATGTTTTAACCACTCGGAATCTACTACAGGCTCTTCATAAGCAAGAGCATAAGAGCCGTCACGCAAGACCTGCGCTACCGCGTCGGCATTTGGTTTCCAATCCAGCTCATACTCAAGCCCGGTGACCGCAACAAATAAGTCAATCAATAAATCAGAAAGCTCATCACCGAAACTTTCTCGATAATTATTGATTGCACGGTTTATATTTTTAATCTTCATGCATATCCTATCTAAACGGCATGTTAAAGCACTCAGAAATTTCTTCAGACAAACTATTATTTTACCAAGTTTATATGCTAAATAATCGATTTCTGAGAAACTATTTCTTTAACCATACCCGGAAAATCCTCAATCCACTCTCGCGGAGTATCAGCAGAAAATGAAGCGCGAACCGTTCCGGTAAACAAACTTCCGTAAACCTCATGAGCGGAAGGAGCACAGTGAAGACCCGAACGAACTGCCACATGATAATTTCTATCTAAAATCGAGGCAATATACTCTGAGGACACATCTTCAACCACAAAAGATACGACTGGCACACGTGGAGAACCAAGCTGCGGTCCTAAAATGTGAATACCGTCAATCTCTTGGAGTCCCGACATCATAAGGCGGCAATACTCATCTTCTACTTTGCGTCGTTCATGGATGTGAGGGGCTATTAGACTTACAGCTTTAGCTAAACCTTCAATAGCAGGTAAATTTTGAGTTCCCACTTCATAGGCTTCTGGACGAGCATATAAAGGCTCGGTAGCCTCTTCAGACCCGCTGCCCGTACCACCTTCAAGCAGTGGTTCTACCTCGACTGAATCATCCATGATTGCAATACCTACACCAGTTGGACCTCTGAGACCCTTATGACCAGGACAAGCCCAGCCATCAACCTGCATCATATCGAAGTCAAAAGGAATGTGACCTGCGCTTTGAGCGCCATCTACGATAACTCGAGCACCATACTTATGCACAAGATCGGCCAGATCACCCACAGGTTGAATTGCACCCGACACATTCGATGCATGCTGGCAAACTACACTTGCACCTGGATGCTCTTTGAGTAAATCCATGAGCGCCGACAGCTTAACGACACCTTCTGCATTAATAGGTATTTTTATGAGCTCAACACCTTGCTCGCGAGCCATTCTATACAGCGGCCTCGTCACGGAATTATGCTCAAAGGGCGATAGCAAGACGCGCGTTCCAGGTTTTACGATGCCTTTGATAAGCATATTTAAAGCCTGAGTGCACCCTGGCTGAAAGGTCAGATTTTCTATTTCTGATACACCGAGTGCTTCAGCTACTATTCTTCTCGAACTCGAAAGAGCGCGAGATGCTTCAAGGGCTTTTTTGTGAGAAGAACGAGATGGCGTACCCGCACGCATCATGGAATGAAGAACTGTTTCAAGCACCTCGGGGGGTTTAGGCCAAGAGGTTGCAGCTTCATCGAGATAAATAAAATCTTGCTCTTCGGGAGCATAGTCAAAAGTAATAGTTTTGGAAGGATACACCTATCCTCCTTAGAAATCGAAATAATCCTATCTACTTGTTATAACATGACATGCCAAGATTCGCTCCACAAAACAAGCCGCCTCAAGAATATCTCAAGGCGGCTCATTTACCAGAGTTATCGAAAGCTGGCTAGTTTGTGACCTGCATGCAGCAAGTCACTACATACAAGCAATTACTTCGAGCTTTCCTCATGTTCAGGACCGAGTCCCTCTTTATAAATGTCAACAATCTTAAGCGCTTGGCCTGGTTGACTACCTTCTGGAACTTCAACAACATTAACTTCTGCGTTAAGTTCATCTTCTGCCCAGTGACCCCAGTGGTAAAGCGCATCAGATTCGCGAACGTAACCGTTACCTAAAATCCATCCAGCTGCACGAGGGGTGTATGAAGGAATAATACCTGCACCCAAGTAGATGTGGATGAAGATTAAGATGCTGAAACCAAAGGTACATAAGTCGTGGCAGAACAAGAAGAATGAGAAAGCAGTTACACCAATAGCGTCAGGACCCATCCAGATTAAAATACCTGAAATCATAAATCCGAAGATAATGAGGTACATAGCAGCATCTGAAATACGTTGTCCAGATTTAGTGAAACCTTGCTTTGGTAGGTGAACATTCTTAGGGTTTGCCATGTATGGGAAGAACTTAGCCATAAATTCTTTGTCATCATCATCCCAAGCATGGAAGATGTGCTTAAAGGAATTGATTAAGTTCGAAGGACGGCAAATGAATGTCACAACATACACTGACATCCAAGAAACCGCGAAAATACGATGCCAAACTCCTGCTACTTGTAAACCTAATTTTGGAACAGAATGTCCAATTGGGTCGATAAATAAGATCAAACCAGATATCAAAAGCAAGAAAGCAAATACGATATTTGACCAGTGCCAAATACGCTTGAAAATATCATGGCGAGCGATGTATCTAATCGTCTTTTCAGTAGCCATTATTTATCACCTTCTCTTTTGTTTTGAGAAGCTAAGTTACGATTTGCCTTAATTGCCTGAGCTTGTTCCTCTCGAAGAGCTTCAAGGATTTCGTCTTTGTTTGCTTCGACAAATTCACCTTCACCGCGTGTTGGCATATCTTCAAAGCCGTCTTGGTTAACTTTTCCGATGAGGAATGTTTCATCAAGCGCCTTGTCATACTCAAGAGCATCGGTGCTTCTGAAGTAATGACGTGAGTTGATACGTGCTGCTGCAAGAAGTCCAACAGTAGCTACAACACCTACTGCAGTTGCAGGGCGTAAGAATTCTGAAGCTGTACGCCAGAATGGGATTGATGGGTTAATTGGTAAGCCAACTTTTTCAGCTCCGTAAGGTAGAACATCAATAACATGAAGTCCACCGAGCTCGTTAATACCATAAGCAACCGCATCTGGGAATCTATCTTTGAGGAATTCAACACGAGCTTGTGCTTTTTCGACCATGACTTCTCTGTCGCCAAATTCTAAGGCGTTTGAAGTACATGAACCTACGCAAGCTGGAGTTCTTCCTTCCTCAAGACGATCGAGGCACATCCAACATTTTCTTTCAATTCCATCGCGAACTGAGTGCTTTGGAATGTCGAAAGGACAACCAGTTTGGCAGTAGTGGCAGCCAATGCATACCTCAGGATCAATATCTACAAAGCCACCTGCAACATAGTGGCAAGCGCCCGTTGGGCATGCCATAACACAGCCAGCATTCGTACAGTGGTGGCATGCTTCGCGGCCAAATGCCCACTCTACTCCTAATGGACCACCATCGTACTCATCAAAAGTCATATGGAGGAAGGTTTCTGAGTCATTTTGTAATGGAGACTCATAGCTTCCAGTAAACGTATATTCATGTGAGAACACAGGTGAAGCGTTTTGGTTCCATTGCTTACATGCAACTTGACAACCCTTACAGCCGGTGCACTTAGAAGCATCAAAGAGGATAGCCATTTCGTGGCGGTTATACTCTTCAGTCTTTAAAGGACGATCTTTATACTGCATTTACTAGTTCACCGCCTTACGTACGTTTACTAAGAAGGCCTTAAATTCAGGAATCTTAGAACTTGGATCGAGGTAGGTAGGAGTCAACTCATTTGCTGATTCACCTTGAGCACACATTGATGCAAAGCCCCAGTTCCAAGGAACACCTACAACTTCATGAGGTCCGTCTCCGAGGTTATAAGCCTTCATTCTCTTGGTAATCATTGCAGGGATAACGATAGATCCACGTTTGTTGTAAACCTCTACGTCATCACCGTTAGAAATACCTAAGGACTCTGCAAGTGTCTCTGACATTTCAACGAATACCTTAGGCTGACATTCTGCAAGCCATGGTAAGTTTCTTGTCATAGCACCTGCTTGCCAGTGTTCTGACATACGATAGGTCGTACAAATAATTGGATACTCATCTGGTCCACCTAGTTGATCATCGCGATAGATAATCGTAAGTGGGCTGTTTTGTTGAGAAGAAAGCATGTTAGCAACTGGTGATTCAACAGGCTCGTAATGCTCTGGGAATACACCGTCTGCCATACCTGCCGTAAAGAATGCAGCTCTGTTCTCTTCATTCATCATGAAGGCTACAGTCTTTTCAGGCTCCATGTGAGATCCATCAGGGTTGGTGAATCCGAAGTCTGGAACGTCGTTTCTCAACCATTTCTTATTAGCCTTATCCCATGAGATTAATGGGAACTTAGGATTGTATGGATTACCATGTTTATCCATTGAAGCACGGTTATAGATGATGCGTCTGTTCAAAGGCCATACCCATGACCAGTTTACATATTGGTTAAGTCCACCTTGACCGCCGCCTTCTGAAACATCCTCGGCGATTTGACGACCAGTTGGTTGTTGGGTTGGGTCATCTTTAGCATCATTGTTGTTGTAGTAACCAGAGTAAATCCAGCAACCACAAGCAGTAGAACCATCGGCCTTAAGTGAACCAAAGCCTGCTAAGAGCTTACCGTCCTCAACGGTGTAACCATTGATACCTTGAGCAACTAAACGGCTGTCTGGGTGACCCTGACCGTTATAGTATGGCCAGCTAAGCTTCATGATTGGATCATCGAATTTACCTGGCTCACGCTCGTAAGCTTTCTTAACTGCCTCATAAAGACCGGTGTAGAGCTCTACATCGTCAATAGCATTTCCTAATGGCTCAACAGCCTTGTATCTCCACTGTGCCATACGACCAGAGTTGGTAACTGAACCCTGCTTCTCATAAGAAGAAGCCATTGGTAGTAAGAAAACTTCAGTTTGGATGCTTGCAGGATCATTACCTGGACGCTTCCAGAATACCGAGGTCTCAGTCTCCCAAAGGTCGGCAACAACTATCATCTCAAGCTTCTTGAGTGCTTCGTTTACCATGTTTACGTTTGGTAAACCAACGATTGGGTTTTGACCACCAGCGATTAACATACGGATATCTTCTTCACCGTTGTAGAGATGTTCGAAGATGGTGATGTATGAGTGATCTTTACCGTCTAGTTTTGGTAGATAGTCATAGCAGAAATCGTTTTCAAGGGTAGCATGCTCGCCATACATCTCTTTGAGCAGTGAGATAACAAACTTAGGACGGTTTGTATAGTAACCGGCTGAAGCGGTTGTTGTCTCGAGATATTGACGAAGGGTGTTTTGCTTTCCAGCGGTTGGTAAGGTGCAGTAACCTGGTAATTGATCAAAGAGTAGACCAAAGTCGGTTGAACCTTGAACGTTTGACTCACCACGGAATGCGTTAACACCGCCACCGCACATACCGATGTTACCAAGTAAGAGTTGCAACATTGCAAGGCACTTGATCATTTGTGAACCGGTTGTGTGTTGGGTAAGACCCATTGCGTATAAGAAGGTTGCTACTTTATCAGGTGCACCAGTGCTACCAACAATTTCAGCAATTTGTAAGAATTGCTCTTGAGGCATACCGCAGATATTTTCTACCATCTCTGGGGTATAACGCTCATATTGTTTTGCCATGAGTTGGAATACGCATTGTGGATCTTGAAGTGTCTCATCCATCTTTGCTTTTTTGTGAACAGGGATGGTGAATTCTGGCACTCCTGGCTCAAGCGTATATTTGAATGCAGCAGGCACTTCTTGTTGAGTCTTCTCAGCAGCTTGCTCTGCAGCTTCTAAATCTGCAGTTGCGGTCTCGGGACGAGAACCTGTTGCTGCAGCTTGTTGACGAAGTGCTGCAGGACCCTCTTCGCCTTCGTTTTCAAAGTCGTAGGTCCATGTGCTCTTATCATATTTGTGATTCTCTGGATCATAACCACTAAAGAGACCATCTTCAAATTTGAAGTCTGGATTTACCAAGAATGGAGCGGTAGTCCAGTTAATGATGTAGTCCTCTTGATAGAGCTTGTTTTGAATTACATAGTTGATGAGTGCTCCGAAGAATACCGTGTTGGTACCTGAACGAAGTGGAGCATAAATATCAGCTACAGCAGCTGAACGGGTGAAACGAGGGTCAACTACGATATAAGTTGCACCATGATTCACACGAGCCATGTCGATATGCTTAATTGACAATGGGTGATTTTCAGCGTTATTTACACCACAGGTAACGATTACATCGGAGTTCTCCAAATCGTTCCAGTGATTGGTCATAGCGCCACGACCAAAAATTTTGCCCAAACTGGACACAGTAGAGCTGTGTCATATACGGGCTTGGTGCTCCATGTTGTACACACCAAGTGCACGACCGAGCTTCCAAGAAACATAGCATTCCTCGTTATCGAGGGCTGCTCCACCGAGCCATACAAAACCAGAGGCACGATTTACAGGATTTCCGTCTTCATCGGTGAGAACTAAGGTCTCTTCACGCACGTCGCGCATTTTTTTACCGATTTTTTCCCAAGCGAAATCCCAGCTTACCGTTTGCCAGTGATCAGAGCCTGGAGCACGATACAAAACATCTGTAAGTCTAGCTGGATTTTGAATTAAAGCGCCGCTTGCAGGATCGACGATATTTCTGATTGAAGAAATAGCAGCACCCTTAGAGCAGGTACCACCCCAGTTTAATGGACAATCAGGATTACCTTCGATGTTGATAAGCTCGCCATTAGCCACAGAACAAATAGAGGAACAACCAACTGAACAATAAGGACAAATGGTTGTAGTCTCTGTTGCTCCTGCAAGTCTGAAATCTGGGTTGCTCTTCTCAGATCTCATACGAGCTTCAGCTTCGTTTGGTGCTACTGCACCTGCGAGAGCTGTGGCAGCGATACTTGCACCAGCCGCAGCAACAAAGCTGCGTCGCGTTAGCTTCATGCATTCGCTCCTTTCAATCTAATCTAGGCCATTTTTAGCCTAAAACGAAATGCCTATGGCCTGTATCTCGTGCATTTTTGTACGGCCATAGAACACATCTTTCACCACATAAAGTATATGTTCTTAAAAGATAAATTAAAATTATTCAGTTTTTAGGGACTATCCCTGAAGGAGATATATTCTCACCAGAAGATAATCTTTTCCTGCATCTTATTTGATTTTTATTAGTTACATTTCGTTAAGTATTAATTAATTGGGGTTAAAAACCTTGTTTTGACCATGTTTTCTACAAAATATAAAAAAGCACTCACAGTGAACGGTCGAAATTCAACTGTGAGTGGTATAAGAGAAATTTATTTCTAAAAAGATATATTCAAATTATCTTATAAAGATTAGAAGATACCTCCGCTTTCTTCTACATCTAAAAGCCAGCAATCTACTAAGGTGTCTTTTTCAACATAGCCAACGCCTTCTGGAAGAATAATGAAGGCATTTGCGTAATGAGCAGCAGTTAAGAGTGCAGAAGATTGTGAATAATCCAAATTCGCTACATACTCGCCCTGTTCGTCTTTAACAACGTTTCCACGCAAGAAATAGCGGCGTGGCTGTCTTTTCGACTGACCAACAGCTAACTTGGCCTTAACGATTGGACGAGCCAAATCTTTATACCCAAGCATTTTTCTAATAAGCGGACGAAGGAAGGCCTCAAAGCCCACATAACATGAGGATGGATTTCCAGGAAGTCCGAATAATATAGCCTTACCAATATGTCCCATTGTTTGAGGGTTGCCAGGTCGCATATTAACCTTAGCGAATTCAACTTCTCCTAAGGTTTCAAGAGCGGGGCGAACAAAGTCGAAGTCTCCTACTGAAACACCGCCGCTTGTTACGATTAAGTCGCACTCTTCAGATGCTTCTTTGAACACCTCAAGCGTTGCCTCATAAGTATCTTCAACCACAGGATAAATTATGACATCTGCGCCAGCCGACATAGCTTGTGCAGCGTTTGCATATGAGTTTGAGTTTCTAATTTGTCCAGGTCCTGGTTTTTCATCTACATCCACAAGCTCACTACCAGTCGCAACAATACCTACAACTGGGCGACGATATACCTTGACCTTGGTATTTCCCGTTGCTGCGAAAAGACCAATGGTAGCAACACCAATTTCTTCTCCTGCAGGAACTACTACTCCTCCTGCTTTTACCTCTTCGCCTGCATAACGAACATTAGCGCCCTTTTCTACTGGGGCCATAATTTGAACTGTTTGACCTGCTTGACCTAAATCGGTCTTATACGCATTCGTAAATTCGAGCTTTACAACGCTGTCAGCGCCCTCAGGCATTGCTGCGCCCGTCATGATTCTGGCGGCCTGGCCCGACTTCACTGCTTGTACAGGGGCGTCTCCTGCAGCAATAAGCTCAATTACATCTAAGGTAACGGGATTTTCTTCGCTTGCACCTTCAAGATCGCTCGCGATTACAGCAAATCCATCCATAGCAGAATTATCGAAAGGTGCTACATCTATATCACTTAAGACATCTTCTGCTAAAACACGACCGAGCGAATCCATGAAGTCAATTTCTTCTGCTGGCATACGCTCGCCAAAACTTAAAACTTTTTCAAGAGCTTCTTCATATGAGAGCTGTTGTTCATCTGCCATATATCTAATACCTCTCTCCACCCACAATTCTTTCTGGGTGAGTATATACTACAATTTGTGTAGCTTTAACATACCCCGCCAGCGTAATTCCAACCTCTTGCGCAATAGAAACAGATAAATCGGTGGCAGCTGATCGAGATGCTATGAGCGGTATGTGTTGACGAGCACTTTTAGCAGTGATTTCATATGACAGACGTCCCGTACACAACAAAATGGCCTTGCGCATATCTAGGCCTTTGCGCCATGCATTTCCTATAACTTTATCGACCGCGTTATGTCTTCCAACGTCTTCGCGTACAACTTTAAGCTCTCCGTCAATTACGATTGCACTGGAATGCGATCCTCCCGATGTTTTATAGCTCTCAGAGATATCTGTCATCTTCTTAATCCACTCGTGCAAATCACTTGGCTCGATGTAAAGTTCTTCTTTTACGCGTTCAAACGCAGCAACGTCATCTATGCTCGAAAAGGTCACTCCTTTTCCACAACCACTTGTGACATAACGTTTTGATGTTTTATGAATAAGCTTGCTTGGAACTACCTCATCCGATTCAACATAGATAAGACCATGTTTTTTATCGATATCTACCGACTTAAGCAAGTTTCGATCTGAAAGCAAGCCTTCTGACACTAAAAATCCAAGCGCCATATCATCAAGATGCGATTCGGTTGCTTGAACGGTAGAAATTTCAATATCGTTAAGATATATAGTGAAGGGCTTTTCCGTTGGCAAACGAGTAGAGCCCGGCTTTTGATGAAGCACTTTAATGGCATTACCTGCAAGCGATGGTTTTGGCTCTCGCAGGGAAGGTCTAAGCGATTCTTCGCCCGATCCAAGTGCTACCTCTCCGCTCGTAACCTCGCCCGATGCCATTTCGGTTTCGATGTGGATGCGACCGAGCTGCTTCGATTCAAAAGCGCCTCCGTCTTTTCCTCGTTCCTTCTCCTTTGCCTTTTGAGAAGTCTTCTCCGAAGGCATAACGCAATCGCCGTTTTTAAGCTCGGTATCGATTTCTACTAATTGATCGGGATGATTGATGTTTAAAAATGAGTCCTCATTCGGATCCAATTTCCTTATTTCTTCTTGAGGAATTGCATCAACGCGCACGTATTGGAAAAATGCGATAACGCGTCTGCGACCCGTATCTAGCACTCGTTGCACCCACTTCATAACAGCGGCGCGAGAATACAGGGCACACAAAGGCTCGTTTCCCCTGTCCGAAAGCGGAATGACAACATCACTTTTCTTATCCAAGGCACGCTGATACATCATGTCAATGAGATTCGGGGCAAGCCAAGGCATGTCGACGGCGCGAACAAAAATCCAAGGAGTTTCAGCATGTTGAGCACCAGTCGAAAGACCGCCAAGTGGACCTTGGAAGGGAATGTCGTCTGACACTACTTTTACGTGATCTGGCCAACCCAATGCTTTTGTTGCTTCAAGCGCGTTGGTTACGATAACAATGCGTTTACAGTAAGGTTCAAGCAAGCGAACAGCTCGCTTAACCATAGGCTCGTCAGCAAGAGTCACAAAAGACTTGTCAGTACCCATACGTCTTGAGCGCCCACCCGCAACAACAATACCTGTAATTTGCTCTCTCATCTCGCTTCTAAGAGCTTCGTTTTGTACTTTATCTGAATGAGTTTGATTCATCTACGACCCACATTTATCTCGCATTAAACGATTACTGTTGTATCTAGCCTATATATTAGTTATATATGCTAGACGTTAAATCTAAAGTGCATGACATCGCCGTCTTGAACGACATAGTCTTTGCCTTCCATACGCAGCTTTCCTGCTGCTCTAAGTCCCGCTTCCCCTTTATAGGCAAGATAATCTTCAAAGCTTGCAGTTTCCGCTTTGATGAAGCCTCGCTCAAAGTCACTGTGAATAACTCCCGCAGCCTGTGGTGCCTTATCCCCTTTATGGATTGTCCAAGCTCGTACTTCTTGTTTTCCTGCCGTAAAGTACGATTGCAATCCTAAAATATCGTAGGCAGCTTGAATAAGTGTATCAAGTCCTGATTTTTCAACGCCAAAATCTGACAAATATTCCAAAGCCTCTTCACGATCAAGCTCCGAGAGCTCCGCTTCAATTTGGGCGCAAACAGGAATTGGCTTAACGCCATCAATTAGATCAAGATCTTCTTTGAGCATACTTTCATCTACGTTAGCTAAATACAAAATTGGCTTCATCGTAAGTAAATGCAGATCATACAGAAGCTCGTGCTCTTCATCACTCATATCCAAAGTTCGAGCACGGTGTCCCTCGTTCAAATGTTCAAGAACTGCTTCCATGATTTTTTGCTTGGCGATAAACTCTTTATCGCGCTTTGCGTCTTTGATTACGCGAGGTAGGGCTTTTTCAATAGTCGCGATGTCCGCTAAGATGAGCTCCATCTTGATTGTCTCGACGTCGGATGCTGGATCGACTTTTCCATCAACATGCACAACATCAGGATCACTAAAGTAGCGAACTACTTCACAAATTGCATTCGTCTCACGAATATTTGCCAAAAATTGGTTACCAAGACCTTCACCTTCTGAGGCGCCTTTAACTAAACCCGCAATATCTACAAACTCAACGGTAGCCGGAATTATCTTCTCAGGTTCAACAATTTGCGCTAATTCGTAAAGTCTGCTATCAGGTACATCTACAATACCTACATTTGGTTCAATTGTTGCAAAAGGATAATTTGCTGCTAAACCGCCCTTTTTTGTAAGCGCAGTAAATAGGGTTGACTTGCCAACATTTGGTAATCCAACTATTCCAATTGATAAAGACACGGGCCCTCTCCTCATAAAAGTCGGTAAAATTTGAGAAATCTACTGTATTTCACCGAAAAATAGACACTTTTATACAATATTAAGTGGTTTTAGATATAAATCTTACCCTTTATCCAGTATGGTTTCTCATTACTTCATATTTTAGGAACAGTATGAAGAGCTTTACAAGGCACTATTTTGAAAAGGGGGCCAATCATGGCTAAAGAAAAGGAAATGGGTGCGATGCGCCCGCGATCTAAGTTCACAGGAAGTATAGGATTCATTCTGGCCGCAGCCGCTTCTGCAATTGGATTAGGAAACCTTTGGAGATTTCCCTATCTTGCTGCTCAATACGGAGGCGGAGTCTTCCTCGTAACCTATCTTGTACTTGTATTTACGGTAGGCTTTACCCTCTCACTTACCGAAAATACCCTCGGTCGTATGACTGGTAAATCTGCAATTGGAGCTTTTTCTGAATTCGGTAAAAAGTTCGTCTGGATTGGCGCCCTTATTTCAATTGTTCCTATGATTATTTTCCCCTACTATTCGGTCATTGGAGGCTGGGTACTTAAGTACTTCTCAATGTACATTACCGGCCAACACGCCGCAGTATTAAATCCTGACTACTTTGGCGGTTTCATCACTTCAACTGGTGAACCAATAGTATGGGGTCTCATCTTTATGTTTATTGCCGTCTTCGTCGTAGCAAAAGGCGTTGAGGGCGGTATTGAGCGCGTAAACTCAGTTATGATGCCGCTGTTGTTTGTCCTGCTCATCGTAATTAGCGTTGTTGGTTTAATGCTTCCAGGAGCACTTGACGGTCTTTATTACTATCTCGTACCAGACTTCTCTAAGTTCTCGGTTGAAATGGTATTGCAAGCTTTAGGTCAAATGTTCTATTCACTCTCACTTGCAATGGCAATTTTAATTACCTACGGTTCATACACTCCTAAAGACGTTAACCTCGAGAAATCGGTAGCACGTGCAGCTGGTTTAGATACCCTCGTAGCTATCTTTGCTGGTCTTATGATCATCCCTGCAGTTTTCGCAGTATTGGGCGCCGATGGTGTTACTTCAGGACCAGGTCTTATGTTCGTTACACTCCCAGGAGTTTTTGAGTCAACACCTATACCAAATGTTGTAGGTATGCTTTTCTTCTTATTAGTTTTCTTTGCTGCAGTTACTTCTGCAATCTCACTGCTTGAAGCAGTTGTATCCATTTTCATGGATGCACTTAATATTGGAAGAGCTAAGGCTGTTGTTATCTCAACTGTTATCTCTACCGTATTATTGGTACTCTCAGCTGCCGGTTACGGAGTTTTAGGTGACTTCACCCTCTTAAACCTACAGATGCTTGATTTCTTTGACTTTATCTCTAACTCAATCATCATGCCTATTGGCGCTGTATTAACCTTAGTCTTTGTTGGATATGTTGTTGGTCTACCTAAGGTTAGCGAAGAGATCGAGGTTTCAGGAGAGTTCAAAACTCGCCCTGTTTACACCGTTATGGTTAAGTATGTTGCACCAATCTTCATCGCAGCAATCTTGGTCTTCAACGTTGTTAATTGGTTAGGCGCATAAAACTCAAACGCGCATAGCTTAAGTTTCAATTTTCCCCCTGCTTGTGTGGATACCTTGCAGGGGGAATTTTTTCTTTTGTTCACAAACGCCCTTGTTATAATGAAGCTACTTTTTCACATACACCATAAGAAAAACGAGGGATTTTTTGAAAGAATATAACTCGGATCTTATCGATGTCTTAAGACAATTTCCGCACATGCCCAAGCCCGATTCAAAGCTTGAAACAAAACTTTTTGAGCGACTTAAAGATGATGAAGTATTAGCCGATTGCGCTACCTTGGGCTTGATGACTGAAATATATTGTAAAGATCACCACGATAAAAATGGGCGCGAAGCCTTATACTCGCCAGCTAGCGTTCTTGGAGCATACGAGGGCAAGCGACATCCGAAACTATGTCCTGAGTGTGCTGACCACGTTATTTACGGAGAAACTCGCCGCGCGCTTTGTTCTTATGATCCAAAGCCTAATTGTAAGAGTTGTAAAACGCATTGCTACAAAGCAGATCAGCGAGCACATCAAAGAAAGGTCATGGCGTACAGCGGCCCTCGAGCTATGCTCTATCCACATTTGTGGGTTGACACCTTTAGGCATCTGAGAAATAAAACTAAAAATTAGTTATTTTCGACCTGTTTTGCTGAGCAACAGGGCGGATATCCCTATAATCACAAGTGCAGCAATTACGAGTATAAGAGAGACTACTTGACCTGCGCCTTGTAAAGCCATGTGCTCACCTACCTTATAGTTATCGTTCGTGTCCTTACTTAGCATTAATACATCTTAGTTGTAAAATCTGAACTTAATGAGACAACATTGTAAGAATTATGTATCTTATTTTTTGAAAGTTACAAAGATGTGCACATACGAGCTATACAGGCTATCCATTGGGTAGGAACATACTTTATAATTTCGAATAATTAAGACATGCAGAAAATACCGAGGCAATGCTACTAGAAGACTGGCAATCCCATAGCGTTTGTGAAGATCCACTCCTTATGAGACCAGGGATTTTTGGCTACCTGCTTCCCCTAGACGATCCAAGTAACGCTTGTTATATCTACCAAGAGATCGAGGGAGAAAAAACCATAATCGCCTATGTTTCCAATGAGGGAGAAATTGGCGAATTCAAAGACACCGCATCATGTAAAATTTCTTCTTTTGAACCAGGCGCTACCATCTATATTAAGGATAGAAGGCGCGGGGGTTTCAATTTTGTCCATACGGTAGGCGTAATTTCGAGCAAGGCATTCCTCTTTCCCAATCCATACAAAGAGCATGCGACCATCTCAAAACTTTGTTTTGGAATTGACGATGCCTTATATACAATCTATCCACGCCAGGATATCGATTCTATATACGCCCTTTGTGTTTATATCTTCCTTATTTGGGGTTCTCGCGATATAAGTATCGCGCCCTTAGAATATGACGGAGACTTTGTCTTAGACTCCCCCATCCATAGCCTTGAAGATATCTTAGTGCCGCAAAACGAAACTGAGCATACACCCGGCCTTGTCTCAATGGCACAAGAAATTCTTTCACTCAAACATCGAATTGATGCCGACACGAGTGAGGGAAAATATTCCTGGAAAGACTATGAGCCTTTTGAGATCAAGAAGAACGAGCTAACCGGACTTTTCAAGCTTGAAACAAAGGAGCGGGGTTTTGAAAACAGAGCGCTTGTCCAGCTCCAATCCGACTTAAATTCTGCTTTTATTGCCGATGCCTTACTGCAAAATTTTCCAAACGAGGAATTCAAAAACTCAAGCATTGCCTTCATTCTAGCTAAACAAGCTGCCTTTAGACGTATCCACAAACGAGTTGAAATGCTTGTTAATTTAGATTTGGCATACGACATGCTGAGTCATAATCCAACAAAATATAAAAAACAGCTCGAATATTTACAAGAGCTGAAAGATATTGATGAATACACGGGTCGCATTCGAATTGCGAAAATCTGTGAAAAGACGCTTGCCTCGACTAAGCTTGAAGACTTTACCTTTGCGCTTAATATGAGCAAGCGTGAGGCGGTTATAGAATTCGCACTTGCTCCAGCATCAAACATGCCACTTGTTTGCATTGACCCAAGAAAGCCGGGGCGCTTGCGCGCAACTCCAAAAGAGCTCCTTAATAAGACCTATATAGAATACTCCTATGGAATTGCATTTTTATATGCATATAAGGCTTTTCAAGCAGTTCCAAGTTTAGAGAAGCTTACGGTTAATCTAACGGGAATAGAAGCCTTGCTTGAAAATCCTGAATACAAGCTCTTGCCACCAGCCGCGCGTGCAGATGAATCTTCTTATAAATTAAGCATTGCCATTGATAGAAGCAGCCTATCTCAAGAAGACTATTTTGGATCTCCCCATGCTTTATCGGTAATACTTGCTCATGGACAGGCTATAGAAACTCGAGCAGCAAACGAATTGGGCGGCGATGGCTTTGGTATTACGCCCCTAAAAAGTGTAAATGAATTAAATGATGAGGACCTTTACTTAGATCTCCCAGATAGATATAGGCATCTCGATCAATTAAGGAAGTATGAGCTTTCGGCAGAAGAGTCTGAAGCTTTTGCTATCTTGTCTGCCACAGCCACAAGCGTTGCAGAAAACCTTGGACGCGATTTTGATAGCGATATAGAAGTCTTAAACACGCTGCTAAAAACAAAGAAAGCCTTCAGTAAAATACTTGCAAAATTCACTAACGATTCAGCTTCCTATATTTCCTTTGAAAGCCTGCGCTCATACGTCATATATCAATCCTTATATGATGTACCTGAAGGTTCTTTAGTTATCCCGAACGAGCTAAGCGACTTTTACTATGCCCTTGGAATAGCTGCTTCAAATATTGAGAACTATAACTTAGCTTGGGAATTTTTATCCATGACCTTAAGGCTCGGACCTGCAGAGGCATCAACCTACTTAGAACTTGCTTGGCTTTCTTATAAGATGAAGGATTATGAAACCATGAATCGCTACCTCGAAGAGGCAGCTAACTTCGTATGTCGAGATGACGACACCGCGCGTATCTATTTCTACCTTGGAATTCTTGCGCGAGAACAAAATAACCTCACGAAAGCAGCGCTCTTGTTTAAGCTTTCACAAAGATGGCTTGCAAGTGAAGTCGTAGCAGATGCGCTTGAAGAAATTGAGCAGCTAACCAATAAAACTGACGGCAGTATTAACGAGCAGAATATCGAATTTCTGTTTCACCACTACAATATTCCGAACTACCCCAAACATGAGGTGCTTGATACCTTGCACGAATATCTCAAGGTTTTTGTCAATGCACGACGTTTTAATGCAGTTGAAGATATTGTTAACACCCTCATCCCCTTCGAACTGGAAGGGGATTTGAAGTATCTTATTGCAGGGCTGCCTGATTATCGAATTTTATCGCTCTAATGTTTTTTTGATTCGATATCATCGGCGATTTTTTCGCTTATATCTCCAGCTCGCTTAGCAAAATCCTTTACCTGCTGTATGTGTGAAGCCCGCTCTTCTTCGCGCTGTCTTTTTCTCTCAAGCTCTTCTTCTCGCTCCTTTTTCGCTTCAGGAGTTAAGCGATAGAAGGCCTTCTCGGCATTCATTTCCTGCATTGTAAACAGCCCAGGCATCATGTCGGCGCATAAATCACAGCCGGTACAATAGAGCGCCTCGATACTGATTTTTTCGTCCTCGTAATCAAGCGCACCAGTTGGACACGCGTCTACTACCTCTAAGATCTCCTCTTCATCATAAAGAGAAGCGTCCTTGATGTCGGGGATAAGCACGTGCATACGCTCTGCAAGTTCATAGTGACTTTTTATTGTCGTGAGTACGAGTTGGCGTTCAGGCGTTAAATATCGCTTCTTTTCATTTGTCTTAACGCCCACTAAACGATCGATCGTTTTATTTATTTCGTTGAATTTAAGCTGGTGAGCTTCGAGCTTTTCGTAAGTTCTTGCAAGACGAGCAGTCAGCGGATTAACCTTTGCTGCCGATAGACCTACACTTTTTGCGGCATTACCAATAAAGTTTTTGCGCTCTACATCTCTTCTGGTCTCAAGCACCATTTCATCTTCGCTTACCACTAAATCCATAGTGGAATCGGTCCAAACTTCAGCAAGGCTCACCTCGTTTACGTACGCCTCTTCACCAGTTATTGTCTTGCATTTGTCGCAAATACCTATGGGCAAATAGATGGCGATATTGGGATAATCCAGTTTAATTGCCGACCATACTTCTGCAGAAATAAGCCCTACACAAGGTAAAACAATCTGAGCGGCTTCTGGCACGTGCCCCAAAGCACGCGTGCAGGTCACATAGGCTGTATGCTGCACTCCTGCCACCTGAGAAACTTTTCGGTACAAAGCATCTGGCGAATACTTAGTAATATAGAGTGCATTGTTTGGACATGTTTGAACACACAGGCCGCAACGACGACAGTCTTTAAGGATTTCAGGGTAGCCATCTTCAAAGCTAATCGAATCGGTGGGACATATATCAAGACAGCGCGTACATGAGGCACCTTCAAAGATGCTACGAACACATCGCTCGGGATTTACCTTTGGGTATTCCTTATAATCCGAAGGATTCCACACCAATCTTTCAGGTTCTTCTCCAAGTATGCTCGAACCCATGTCTGATAGCTCGTTTTTTAGCTTGTCAAATTCTTTGCTCATACCGATAAGATCGTCGAGAAAATCTGCCATCGTTTGTCACCTAATGTTTGAAATCATCTATCCACAGCTGTGTGCGAATAGAAAAATCGTCCACCTCTTATTTAAAGATAGTGGACGATTTCAAAAATTTCTAGATAGAAAAAACTATGCTTAAAAAGCTATGCCTTTAGGCTTAGTACATGCCTCCGCCAGCATTAGCCATTGAAGCTTGTGCGATTGCATCCTCAATTGAGGTATCTTTTGGAATATCGCTTACGGTAGCTTCGGTGATTAAGATAAGTCCAGCAATTGAAGCTGCATTTTGAAGTGCAGTTCTTGTTACCTTAACAGGATCTAATACACCCATACCAATCATATCGCCATATTCGCCAGTCTTAGAGTTCAGGCCCTCGCCAGCTTTTAAGCCACGTACCTTTTCAACAATAACCTGTCCCTCATAACCTGCGTTGTAAGCGATGGTTGCCAAAGGAGCGCTTAAGGTACGGCGTACGATATTAACGCCAAGCTTTTCATCTTCGTCATCAAGCTCGATAGCATCAAGGGCAGACTCTGCGTTCAAGAGTGCTATACCGCCTCCTGCAACGATTCCCTCTTCAACTGCTGCACGAGTTGCTTGAAGTGCATCCTCAATACGATTCTTGATCTCTTTGAGCTCTGCCTCAGTAGCTGCACCAACTTTGATAACTGCTACACCACCAGCGAGTTTTGCATAACGCTCTTGAAGTTTTTCGCGGTCGAAGTCGGAATCGCTGCGCTCAATTTCAGCCTTAATAACAGCCTTGCGCTCTTCGATTTGCTCGCTTTCACCAGCACCGTCAACAATAGTGGTATTGTCCTTGGTGACCTTAACTGACTTTGCGCTACCAAGCATATCAATGGTTATGTCGGCAAGGTTAATGCCAAGCTCGCTCATAGCAACTTGACCACCCGTTACCACAGCAATATCTTCAAGCATGCGCTTTCTTCTGTCACCATAACCAGGTGCTTTAACTGCAACAACGTTAAGGGTACCGCGAAGTTTGTTTAAGATTAAGGTTGCAAGAGCCTCGCCATCAACATCTTCAGCAACTAAAAGAAGTGGACGAGAGGTCTTCATAACATCCTCAAGCACAGAAATAATATCTTGGATTGAAGAAATCTTTTGATCAGTTAGTAAGATGTAAGGGTTTTGTAAGTCTGCTTGCATCTTTTCGGTGTCGTTAACCATATAAGGTGAAATGTAGCCCTTGTCAAACTGCATACCCTCAACAGTTTCAATGTCTACACCAAAGGTTTGAGAATCCTCTACGGTAATAACGCCGTCTTTACCAACGATGTCCATAGCCTCGGCAATTTTAGCGCCGATAGTTTCGTCACCTGCAGAAATAGCGCCAACGTTAGCAATTTGTTGGTTGGAAGAAACCTCAATAGCATCCTCGCGCATTTTATCAACAACAGCCTTAACCGATTTGTCGATACCGCGACGAATAGCAAGTGGATTTGCACCAGCAGTTACGTTGCGAAGACCCTCGTTTACCATGACCTGGGTCAGTAAGGTAGCGGTGGTAGTACCGTCACCAGCAACATCGTTAGTTTTTACTGCAACTTCTTTAACGAGCTGAACGCCCATGTTTTCAAGGTTGTCCTCGAGCTCGATTTCTTTTGCAACCGTTACACCATCGTTGGTAATGGTTGGTGCACCATAAGAGCGTTGAAGTGCAACGTAGCGACCCTTAGGGCCTAAGGTAACTTTTACTGCATCAGCAAGAGTATTTACACCACGTGCAAGAGTAGCACGTGCATCAGAATCAAAAGTAATTTGTTTTGCCATTCTTAAAAGAATCCTTTCAGATTTATTTATTCAACAACTGCATAAATGTCGTCAGCACGTAAAATTAAATATTCTTCTTCATCAACTTTAATTTCGGTTCCACCATATTTGCCGTAGATAACCTTGTCGCCAACTTTAACGTCTACCGGGATACGTTTGCCTTCATTATCAAATTTACCTTCACCGACTGCAATGACTTCGCCTCTTTGAGGTTTCTCTTGGGAATTCGTCGTAAGATACAGTCCTGATTGAGTTTTAGTTTCAGCCTCTTCAGCCTTAACTACAATACGATCGCCTAAAGGTCTTAATTTCATTCCAACAATCGTCCTTTCTTTGACCTCGTTGATGTTATGTGTTGTTACATCATTTTTAACAGATTTTAACTTACCCATTATAAAAAACTTTAATGCCCACTTGAGTGAAAATCTTATACCTACACACTTAGATTTTTGAAACTTCTTCAGTGCAACACATAGCTGTGCAATCACGCTAGGTATGTGTCTTTTTTCTGAAATGGAGTGCTTAAATACCCTTGAGCGAAAAGCTCAGTGCAAGTACACAAGAACTTCATTATTATAGAAAAGACCTTCCTTTCAAGGCTCAAGTTTTATGATTCTCACTGAAACAATTCCTCCATATGTCTTATAATATTTAGAATATTATTGGATGAGAATAAATGGCATCTTATGCCAGGAAAAGTTAGGAAGGTGAAATCGTGCAACTTGAAAACAAAACGCTTTGGCAACACTTTCAAGATCGCGGTCTCAGCAGACGCAGCT
>JAUNLE010000001.1:36073-59367 GCA_030532415.1 Coriobacteriia bacterium
TGTCTTGCTTTGACTGCGATTTTAGGCTTGTCGCCTGAGCATTTTGAATCAGTAGCTTACGCTGCTGAGACAAAACCATTACCAGTTGTAGTATGGCTTCACGGCCACGAGTGCACAGGATGTGACGAGGCATTTATTCGTTCTACATCACCATATGCATCAGATGTAATTCTTAATATGATTGCACTCGAATACCACGAGACGCTTGCTGCAACCGCTGGTACACAGTTCAATGGCCATCTTGAAGAGGTCATGGAGCAATACAAGGGCCAATACATTTTGGCTGTTGAAGGTGCTGTTCCACTTGCTGAAAACGGTATTTACTGCATGGTTAACGGTAAGCCGTTTGAAGAGGAACTCAAACACGTTGCTGAAGGTGCAATGGCAGTTGTTGAATATGGTTCATGCGCCACTTGGGGAGGAGTTCAAGCCGCTAATCCAAATCCAACAAATTCAGTAAGCGTAAGCAAGGTTGTAAAAGGCAAACCAATTGTTAAAGTTCCAGGTTGCCCTCCAATTCCTGAAGTAATGACCAACGTCATCATGCACTTTGCTCTCTTTGGCGAACTTCCTCCAATGGATGAGCTTGGTCGTCCACTTCAATTCTACGGCAATCGCATCCACGACACTTGCTATAAACGTCCATTCTTCGACTCGGGCAAATTTGTTGAGAAGTTCGATGATGAAGGCGCTAAAAAAGGCTGGTGTCTCTATAAGGTTGGCTGCCGCGGTCCAGTAGCTTATAACTCCTGCGGTAATATGCGCTGGTGGAATGGTCTTTCTTACCCAATTCAATCAGGACACGGATGCATTGGATGTTCTGAGAACAAATTCTGGGATAACGACAACTTCTATAATCGTCTCCCACAAATTCCAGTACCAAATGCAGTTGCAGATGCCGACACGGTAGGTCTTGTTGCAGGTGGTGTTGTAGCTGCTGCAGTTGCCGTTCACGCTGGTATTACTACCGCTCGACACAAGAAAAATCCTCACGGTGAGATTGAAAGTCCTGAGTTAGATCATGACGATCAACCAGAAGTAGTAAACGCAAACGACCAGGAGAAGTAGTATGGCAAAAGTAATTGTTGATCCAGTGACTCGTATCGAGGGACACCTTCGCGTAGAGGCTACCGTAGACGAGTCTGGAACCGTCAGCGATGCTACCTCATCAGGTACAGCATGGCGCGGTATTGAAATCGTTTCAAAAGATCGTGATCCTCGCGATGTTTGGGCATTTGTTGGACGTATTTGCGGTGTGTGTACCTCAACACACTCACTTGCATCACTGCGCGCAGTAGAAGATGCATTAAACATTCGTATTCCAAAGAATGCAAACTTCATCCGTAATATCATGGATGCATCTCAAGATGCTCATGACCACTTAGTTCACTTCTATCATTTAAATGCGCTTGACTATGTTTCACCTGTCGCAGCACTTGACGCTGACCCAGCTGCAACCGCTGCTCTTCAACAAACAGTGCTTGAAACTTATAACGTGCTTCCTTTCTCTATTAGAAACACCACTCTTAACTCAGAGGCATATCCAAAAGAGTTCCCAACTGCATCACCTGCATACTTCCAGGCTGTAAAAGATAAGATTCAAAAACTTGTAGACTCAGGTCAACTTGGTATCTTCTCTGCACACTATTGGGATCACGAGGACTATAAGCTTCTTCCTCCAGAAGTACATTTGATGGCAGTTTCTCACTACCTCAACGTACTCGATCGTCAATCAGAGGTAGTAGTTCCACAGGTTATCTTCGGTGGAAAGAACCCTCACCCTCACTACATCGTGGGCGGTATGCCATGTTCTATCTCGATGAACGACATGAACGCACCTATCAATACCTGGCGCCTTGCTGAGGTAGATAAATCAATCAACTTAACTCAAAACTTGCTTGAGTTCTTCTACTTACCAGATCTTTTAGCAATTGGTAAGGCATATGTTGACGCTGGTATGGTAGACGGCGGCGGTCTTGCTAAAGATCGTGTACTTGGCTATGGAGCTTTCCCGGATGACACCTATCAGGGCACCCTATCAGGTGAATATCATGAGAAATGCTTAGTACGCAGCAACGGCGTAGTTGAAGATTTCAAAAATGGTGTTCAAAACGCTAAGTACTATCCTCTTGCAGGCGAAGACCTGATGAATCCAGAAATTCTTGGCGAGGCAGTTGACCATGCTTGGTTTAAATACCCAGAAGGAACTGACTCACTGCACCCATCAGTAGGTGTAACTGAAGCTGCCTATGATGGCGGTACGGTATGGGATAGCTTGGATGTTACCAAGAAATATTCTTGGATTAAGTCACCAACATGGTATGGCAAACCATGCGAGGTTGGTCCACTTGCTAAGTACATCGTTGTATATACCAAGGTAAAGCAAGGCCACATCGAGCCAACGTGGGCTGAAGAGATGATGGTAAAGCAAATTGATGGTGTATCTCAAATCTTAGGTGTTGAGCCACACGTATGGATGCTTTCTACGGTTGGTAGAACTGCATGCCGCGCACTCGACGCTCAAATGGGCGGAAACTTAGAGCGCTATTTCTACGATCAGCTCATCAACAACATTAAGGCTGGCGATACCACCGTTGCTAACACCGAATTCTTCGAGCCATCAACCTGGCCAAAGAAAGCTATTGGTGTTGGAGTTTTAGATGCTCCTCGTGGTGCTCTTGGACACTGGGTAGAAATTACCGATGGTTTAGTTTCTAACTACCAAGCAATCGTACCTACTACCTGGAACGCAATGCCACGTTTAGCTAACGGTGATCAAGGTGCATACGAGCGCAGCATGATGGACACTAAGGTTAAAGCACCTGATACTCCATTAGAAATCTTAAGAGCAATCCACTCTTTCGATCCATGTCTTGCTTGTGCTACCCACCTCTATGATAAAGACGGCCAAGTTATCGCAAGCGATTTAATAGCTTAGTTTGGGGGTTTAAGAATGCACAACATGATTGAGCCTGAACCAAAAATAGGAATAAAGATTTTCTCTGGCTTTAAGAGATTTTTTCACTGGTCAATGGTAATCTTTGTTATTTTGCTATTCCTATCTGGCCTCTATATTGGCGATCCAGGATTCAATGGACTTGTTGGAACTGAACCTACCTATGCCGTTAAATCTTTCTTTACCATGTCAGCAATGAGAAAGATGCATTTAATTTGTGGCTTACTACTTATCGTTGTTCTCCTGATGAACATCTACAGTTCAATCAGGTACCCTGGCGATAGATTAATGCCAAAATTTGCGAGCAAAAAATATTGGAAAGATGCTGGTTGGGCTGTAAAGCACTACCTCTTCTTCCCTGTAAAAGAGCACGAGTACTTAAGAAGTCCACTCGCTCGTCTATCATATTTTTTGATCTATATCTGCTTCTTTATTATGGCTATCACTGGTTTAGCCATGATGGTTCAAATTGATCCAACATCAATTTGGGGAAAGATTTTTGGTCCAGTTAACAACCTGTTCTCTGAATATACGGTCCACTATATTCACCACGTCGTTGCTTGGGTATTCATAATCTTTGCGATTATACATATGTATCTCGCAGTACGTACTGACTACCTTGAGCACAATGGAGAACTCTCAGCTATGTTCTCAGGTTATAAGTTCTATGCTTATGTTCCTTTTGATGCAGAAGACGTACCTGGCGTAACTGAGCAATTCCTTGAGAAAAAACGTGATGTCCTCAAGTAATCAACTACAACCAACTCCTGAGATTTTCGTCTTGGGAGTTGGTAACATTCTTTTAGGCGATGAAGGATTAGGTGTTCATGCAGTGAGATACCTGCTTGAACACTTTATTTTTGAGCCTGAAATTGAAATCATCGATGGCGGCACTATGGGCATGGAGCTTATTGGGTACATAAAAGGGGCTCAAAAGCTCTTACTTATAGACGCCATTTCTTCTCGAGAAAAACCTGGAACCATACTTCATTTCGAACATGAAGATGCGATAAAAAATTTTAATAAGGATATTTCAGCTCATGAAATTGGTATCCAAGATATTTTGTTTATCAATTCCTTATCAAATGACAAGCCTATTAATGAAGTAAATGTCATTGGTATGCCTCCAGAATCTCTTGAACCCTCGCTTGATTTAAGCAAGACCCTTGAAGAACAATTCCCTGCTATGATTGACGAAATTATAGCTCAGCTTTCTACCTGGGGTATTTCTGTACGTAAAAAGGACTAAGATGGAACAAATTAACCCTCGTATAATGGCAATTCTTACTGAACTCAAAGAAGCGCTCTCTAATTTTGCATCTTCTGGTAAAACTCATCGCATATTTTTAGGGTCGATCGGTCTTCCTGAACCAGAACAAGTAGAGCTTCTTGAGTTATTAGGTGAAGGCGAATTGAGCATCGATCTTAAGAATCTTGACGAGCCTGTCACTTGGTATGAGACAAATTATGCTGGTATTTGGGTTGGCACCTTTCGCAACTTAAGGGGCGAAGCGATTTTAAGGACTATCGAAGTGTGCGCCTACCCCGAGCTTGCGGCTTCTCAACAAGAAGACGTAAACGCTGCCTTAGGCAAGTTCGACATCCTGTTTGAACATTAGTTTTCTTCACCAAGCTCTAAGAGACTTAGATTAGGCTTGGCATCGGCGTCATAGTCTAAAAACTCTCTTCTTTCAAATTTGTCTTTTGCCACTAGAGCAATCATTGCAGCATTATCGGTGCAAGCTAAAAGCGGTGGGAAGGTAACGCGAACGTCCATCTGCTTAAAAGTTTGCACCAAAGCTTGTCTGAGTGCTTTATTTGCGGCAACTCCCCCGCCCAAGCAAAAATCGTGAACCCCATATTCGAGCACGGCCGTTTTTGCCTTAGCCACTTGCACGTCAATGACAGCTTGTTCAAAACTTGCCGCTAAATTCTCAAGATGAATTGGTCTACCTGCAGCATTTTCATTGTGAATATAATTTAGGACTGCGGTTTTCAGCCCTGAAAGGGAAAACTGGTAGTCATGCGAGTGAAGCATTGCTCGAGGGAAATCAATGGCGTGCGGATCTCCATGTTCAGAAAGCTTCGAGATAATTGGTCCTCCAGGATAGCCAAGTCCCAGCGCTTTTGCCACCTTATCGAAGGCCTCACCAACAGCATCATCAAGCGTTTCTCCCAATACCTTGTATGAGCCCCAGTCTTTAACATAGACCAACATCGTATGCCCGCCTGATAAAAGCGAAGCAATAAAGGGCGGTTTAAGATCAGGAGTCTCAAACAGGTTTGCGTACAGGTGGCCTTCCAAGTGGTTTACGCCGATTAAAGCAGCGCGATTGCCCAAGGCAAGACCCTTAGCAAAGGCAATTCCTACCACCAAAGCTCCCACAAGCCCTGGCCCTTGTGTGACCGAAATTCCATCAAGTTCAGATGCTTTGATAGGTTCTACCTTGAGTTTTTGTGCAAGCTGAGCCATGCACTCCTCATACACGCCCACTAAGGCTTCCGTATGCTTTCGAGAAGCTATCTCGGGAACGACACCACCGAAACGAGAATGAAAATCTATTTGAGTTGCAACGACGTTGGCTAAAATTGCACCCGATCCATCTATGACAGACATAGCGGTTTCGTCACAAGACGTTTCTATCGATAAAATAAGCGGACGGTGAGCCTCTATTGTTTCGAGTTCATCTTTCGTGCGTTTTGAGAAAAGCTGTGGATAGCTACGCTCGATAATAGGAAGAGCGTGATCGTCTTCACCGGCTACGGCTGCTAAAGGAAGGCTTGCGCTCATCAGTAAGGCCGAACTACCCTGGCCATAATAATTTTTGCGCTCACCTACAACACGAAAGCCTCGTTTTTTATACAGCGCTATTGCAGCTTCATTGCTAGATTTAACCTCAAGACTTGCGCTGTGAGCACCAAGCTGTTGTCCGTCATAACTCACACGTGACAAAAGCTTACTTCCAATACCTTGTTTTTGATAAGCCTTGTCAACCGCTATATCAAGTATTTGCACTTCGCCATCAAGGTATTGCCCGCCTGCAAAAGCTATGATGCGACCTTGATCGTGGGCAACCCACCAAATACGGTCCTTGTGTTTAAATTCCTCTGCAAACATAGCTTCAGACCATACTTCACGCTGGTCTTGAAAATTGCTGCACTCAAGTTTTGCTACTTGCTCAATATCGTTTATAGACATTGGACGCAGCTGCAGGTGAACACCTGCCAGATTATCTGCAACGCCACTTGTCTTTGCTTGAATATCGGCCGTCAAACCAAGTTTTATGCGCTCGTTTTCTTCAGCATCACTCAAACGTGTGTATATGGGAAGGAGCAAGCCTGGATCTCCCTCAAGCACCCCTGCGTGTTCATCCAACATATCTTTGAGCGCAAGCATAAGACCCTTTGAACTTGGATACCACAAATGCTCATCGACAAAGTTTACCTTGAGTTTTGCAAGTTCATCTTTGAACTTAAACAGCGCGTCCCCAGCAAACAGGATGGTGCTTAGATCTTGCGTGCTCAAATAGTCAAGCAGTTCCGTAAACTTTATAACGCTGTGGGCTTCAAAGTGTCTTTCTACCTTGTGCTTATCTATGGTGTAGCGCGCAGGATATACCTCCTTGCGCATGGCGTCACCCAAGATTAAAACTTCGCCAAAAACACCTTGGGATTGCAGGGTATAGGCAAGTGCATCAAGAGTTGAAACTCCATAGAGCGGAAGGTTGTGCCCCAAAGCAAGACCCTTTGCGGTTGCAACGGCAATTCTTACTCCCGTAAAAGAGCCAGGACCTCGGCCGCATACAATGGCATCAAGCGAATCAAAGTTGTAGCCCGTTTCGATAAAGACATCTCGTATGGCTGGCACAAGCTCCTGGTTTGCCTTTCTTCTGGCAAACTTATCTTTTGAGCTTATAAGTTCACAATCATCAGAAGTAAGCTCGGCAAGTGAGCAAAGCAAAAAATCTGACGATGTATCCATACCTAAAACGCGCATACTTACTTATTGCCTTTCAATGTGGCTGCGTATAATCTATCCTGCAAAGCCTTCGAGCGCTCGCCTTGGGCAGTAAGCCTAAAGCTTCGCTCGCCACTTTCAAAATCTTGCTGAATATCAATGATAAGCCTATCATCTGGCAGTTCATCAGGGAACTTATCTCCCCATTCAATTATGCTCACACCACCAGCTTCAAGCGCCGACACAAAGTCAATATCTTCAAGTTGCTCAGCTTCTTCTAAGCGATATAAATCAAAGTGATAGACCGGAAGTCTACCTGAATCATACATATTTAAGAGATTAAAGGTGGGCGAAGAAACTCTATCGCTTGAGCCCAGTCCCTCTACAATCCCCTTACTAAGATGGGTTTTTCCTGCACCTAGATTGCCTATAAGTACGAGAACGTCATTTGCCTGAAGGAGCTCGCTGATTGCATGACCAAGCGACAAGGTTCCTTCAAGTGAATGCGTTCGGTATTCATGATCAGAAATACAGGTGTACTCTTGCTTCATTACTCATCAAGCTTTCTTTCGTCTTCAAGTAAGGTACTAAGCATTTTGAAGTCCTCTTTAATTGCACGAACCTTATTTCGATCATAAATTGCAGCTGCAGGATGAAACATTGGCACAACCTTAAAATGCCCTACGGGATATACCTTGCCTCGAAGCGCAGTTATGCCGGCATCTGTCTTCAACACAAACTTTGAAGCAAAATTTCCTAAGGTTACTATGACATCAGGCCAAATTGAACGTATTTGTTCACGAAGATACGGAGCGCAGCTTGTGATCTCAAAAACCTGAGGATTGCGATTTTCAGGCGGCCTACATTTAAGAACATTCGCAATGTAGACATCTTCAAGGCTTAAATTAATATCATGAAGGTATTCATCCAGCTCTTTTCCAGCTTTTCCCACAAAGGGCTCTCCCTGCAAATCCTCGTTTTTACCGGGAGCCTCGCCTATAATCATGATTCGCGCATGTGGATTTCCTTTGCCAAACACAATGTTATTGCGCGACTCATGCAAAGGGCAGCGTTTGCAATCGCCCAAAAGTTCTTGAATTTCTTCAAGCGAAATCTCTTGTGGTTTCACTTTCTTATCATCAGGAAAGATAGACATTATGCCCCTTGCACAAACACTTTTGGAAGACGCATTCCTAAGAGTGTCGAAAGTTCGAGCGGCTTCATATGCACTTTGTGAGCCCATTCTTCGATATAAATACTGTCTTCTTTACTTTCACCTAAAAGAACAAATTCATCACCAAGTTCTGCGGGAGGAACTGGATTTCTTTTTGCTATATTAGAGTCCACTTCAACCATCAAATGATTCATTTGAATCGAGCCCACTTGCGAAACCCGTTTGCCTTTAAACAAGACATCAATCTGATTTGACAAACTTGTTGGAATGCCGTCGGCAAAACCAAGCGGAAGGGTAACAATTTGAGCTTGTTTGGCAACGCGATAGGCCAAACCATCACCTACGCCCTCACCAATTGCTGGATGAGAAATATTAATTGCACGCGCATGCACCGACATTGCAGGTTCAAAAGTAATATGCCTTGAAACTTCTTGCGATGGCATAAAACCATACATTGAAGATTGAATATTTACCATATCTAAATGGGACTCAGGATGAAGAATGGCTGTTATATCATCTGCGCAAAAAACAGATCCCATCTCAAAACCTGCGTCATGAATGTTTTGAAGGGTCTGCATAAATCGGTTGAATTGGACGGTATAATCCCAGTCATTTTCCTGGTCTCCACCAGCGAGTTTTGTAAAAATACCCTTAAGCTTTAAGCCCTTATGGAAATCGATAAAGTTTAAAAACTCAATGGCCTCTTCATGCCACAAGCCTACATCGTGGGTTCCGACGTCTAATCGAAGGTAGAAGGGCGCTTGAAGTCTTCGTGCAGCAGCTGCTTCTCCTAAATGAAGGGCAAACTCACTTGAATATGTTGTTGCAATAATGCCATAGGTCAAAAGCGCTTCAATTGATGTGCGTGGTATTTCATTGAGCAGAAGAATTTCGGCTCGTATTCCCGCCTCGCGCAGTTGAATTGCTTCTTGAAGCGTCGAGACTGCAAGCATATTTGCACCTGCTGAAAGGCTTGCTTTGGCAACCTCAACAATGCCATGGCCAAAAGCGTTAGCGCTCAGCGTGCAAAGCATTTTCGTGTCCTGGTGTGTCAAGCTCGCAAGCCGTTTTATGTTTCGACGTATAGCTCCTAAATCTACTTGCACCCAGGCAAAACGATTGTCAGGTGAGATAATTTTCGGCATCACACACTCCAAGCCTATCGTTCATCGACTTCTAAGAGCACATCTTGAATAATACCAAGTGCATCGCATACGTCTAGAGCATTAATGCCTCGAGAGCCATATAAGGATACTGCTCGATCAGCTGCACGAGCGTGGAGATAGGAGGCAAGTGCTGCTATTTTTTCAACCGTAACATCGGTATTATGTGCATGATGCTGTGCAAGAAGCGCGCCAAGACAACCAGCTAAGACATCGCCCGTTCCGGCTTTTGAGAGCGACGGGTTTGAGTAATCTGGCAAAAGACTGGCATCTATGCTTACAGCGGCAGTTCTATCGCCTTTTGTGAGTACGCAAAAATCATCTGAACCCACCGACCATGCAAGATCTTTTGCGCCCTTAAGCCGAGTGAGCAGGTCTTTATGTCCAGGCTCTCCAGTAAGACGACCAAGTTCTTTTGCGTGTGGGGTTAAAATTAAAGGAGCATGTCGTCTAAGTATGTACGGTGATTTTAAGATAGTATCCTCTTGCAGCAAAGCTAAGATATTAAGGGCGTCAGCATCAAGAACAAGTGGACAGTCCTCCTCAAGGAGAGCTCGTACAATTTCTTGTGCACCCTCCCCTTTGCCCATACCAGGGCCACATACAACAACATCTACACCTTGCGCAAGTTTCTTGATGTATTCAGCACAGCCCTTGTCAAAACCTCCGTCACTACTTGAAGGAAAGGCCATAACAGGAATTGAGCTAAGATGTGCGCGCGCTTGGTGCGCAGCTGCACTCGGAACCACCAAAGTGGTGTAACCTGCACCCGTGCGCTCGGCAGCTTTTGCAGATAAAATCGCTGCTCCTGCATAAAGTTGAGAACCGCCAATAATCAGGACGCTTCCACGCGAATATTTATCATCATCAAAATTGAAGGGTGGTATGTACTGCAAAAGTTTTTCAGCACTAATTTGACGAGCGAATGATCTTTGAATAATTTCTCTTGATACTTGTGGCGCAATATCTGCAATAACTAGCTCGCCCAATGCCTCTCTTGCAACGCTCGTGAGAAAACCTGGCTTTAAGGCAAACATCGTCACCGTTATATCTGCCTTTATGTGAGGGGTCGAAAGCACTCCGCGACTTGCGTGCAAACCTGAAGGAACATCGATCGATAAAATCTTGCCGAAATATTGTTCGTTGATGAACTTAATCCAGGTTCCAAACACCCCGTCAATGCGCTCACCAGTAAATCCGGTGCCAAAAACAGCATCAATAATCACTTCTGACTGCTGTATAAGTCTTTCAAATGTTTCAAGATCTGGATTCACATAGATAGGAAGCCCAACTTCAACTGCATGAATTGCCATTTTACGGGCAGGCTCACTGGTAATTTCTTCAGGGGTAAGCGCCGATACAATTACAACCTCATAGCCGCGCTGACCTAGTTCATCTGCCGTAACCCAGCCATCTCCGCCATTGTTGCCATTACCACACAAGACGAGATAGGGTCCTCCTCCAAACTCCTCTGTCGCTACTAAGGCAACATGAGTGCCCGAGGTTTTCATTAGTTCTTCTTCGCTTACACCCTGCTTTACTAGATTTTCTTCAAGTGCCTCAATATTAGCTAAGGTCAGAATCTCGCTCATGATTTCACCCTCAACGCCCTTGTTTGCTTGATACTTTAAAACTCGCTTGTTTTGAAAGCTCATCGAGTTCGTCAAGGACAAGACGAGCTTCTTTGAAATTTTTTGTGAGCTGCTCTTTTGCTGACTCTTTACTCTCTTTTGCTGGTATCGCCATTTCGGTTATGGCAACTGCATTTGCAATCGCAAGTTCTGAGGTGTGAGACAGCGAAATTTGAACGCTCACAATGCCTTTTTCATCCATAATTTGTTTTGCTCGACCGCTAAACTCCATGTATGGAGCGCCATTTTTGTCGAGTAAAACCTCTAAATCCTTCATTTTAATTCCACTAAAGATGCCACAGCCCAAAGCCTTGAGCACAGCTTCGCGCGCTGCAAAGCGGGCGGCATAGTGAACTTGCGGAAGCGCTTTTTTGTTGCAATATTTTTGCTCAGCCGAAGTAAACACATAGTCGATAAAACCGGGCGTACGATTCATGGCACGTTCAATTCGTTCAATGGGAACAATATCTAAACCTACGCCTATCACCGACATCTTATCAAATCCTTACTCTACCGTAACTGATTTTGCAAGGTTGCGTGGTCGATCTACATTTTGACCTCGGTCAAGTGCGACTTTTCTTGCCAAAATTTGTAGCGGAATAACTGAAATGAGGGGCGTTAGTAAAGGCGGTACGCTTGGAACCCAAAATACAAAGTCTGCATTTTCTTCTACTTCAGCATCGCCCTGTGTTGCAACTGCTAATACCACGGCTCCGCGGGCACGAATTTCCTTAATGTTCGAAAGCGTTTTTGCCCTGGTATCATCGTGAGGAATCACTACGACTACTGGAAAACCTGGCTCTAATAGAGCAAAAGGACCATGTTTTATTTCTCCGGCAGGATAGGCTTCGGCATGAAGATAGGATATTTCTTTGAGCTTAAGCGCACCTTCCGAAGCAATTGGATAATTGAGTGAGCGTCCTATAAATAAGGCTGAATGGGCCTGGGCAAAAAATCTTGAGCCCTTTTCATAGTCTTCCTGCTTGGATAAGACTTCGCCCAATTTTACCGATAAGTCCTGAATGTCTTTCAGGTGAGAAAGTACTTCTTCGCTGCTCAAGCGCCCATTTTTTTCAGCAAAAAAGAGGGCCAAAAAGAAGACGGCTACAATTTGTGCAACAAAGGTTTTAGTTGCCGCAACCGAAACTTCAGGTCCGGCCTTGGTGTAGATGACACCATCGGATTCGCGGGCTGCTGTTGAGCCAAGAACATTGGTAATTGCAAAAACTCGCGCACCTAAGTCTTTAATTTTGCGTGCAGCTGCTAGGGTGTCTGCAGTTTCTCCTGATTGCGTGACGATAATGCAAAGCGTATGGTCGGTTACCAAAACGTGCTGGTTAGCAAATTCTGAAGCAACCGCTACTTCGACAGGAATTCCTGCCAAGTTTTCTATATAGTTCTTAGCTAACAGTGAGGCATGATAAGAAGTACCGCAGGCAACAATGAAGATCTTATCGGTGTTTTTAATTTCTTCATCCGACAGGTTAAGACCATCAAGTCTAATAGAACCTGCATCAAAGCGATCTTGCCCAAGGCGCTCAATAACATCTGGCTGCTCGTTCATTTCTTTGAGCATAAAGTCGGGATATTCGCCATTATCAAGAGGAATATGGTTTACATCGAGCTCTTGAATGATATGTTCCAGCTCCTCTTTTTTGTCATTATAGACATGCACCGAACCATCTTTTTTAAGGTGGGCAAACTCATTGTTGTCCATCGTTATCACGTGCTTAACGCGTGAAACTAAAGCAATAACGTCCGAGGCAATATAGGCACCGTCATCATGTTTCGCTAAAACAAGAGGAGAACCATTTCGCACGGCAAAAAGCTCTCCGGGATGTTCACTTGAAAGCAAAACAATTGCATATGAACCTTCCAACACCTTGCTTACATCGATGAGAGCCTGTAACAAATCCCCATCTTCGCGCTCTTTATATACCTTATCAAGCAGGTGAACGATGACTTCAGTGTCCGTTTCAGACACAAAGTGATAGCCTTCTGCCTCAAGCGATTCGCGCAAAACATAACTGTTTTCAATAATCCCGTTATGGACAAGAGCAAGGCTTTTATCTGCATTGAAATGAGGGTGAGCGTTGATTTCAGAAGGTGCTCCATGAGTTGCCCAACGCGTGTGGCCAATACCTGTTTGAGCAGGCATATCAGTTTCATGAAGTGCATCTTCCAGTACGTCAACTGCACCAGAACGCTTCTTTATAAACAGCGAATTATCGTCTAATAAAAGGGCTATACCAGCCGAATCGTAACCTCTATATTCAAGATTATGTAAGCCTTCGAGTAAAAAATCTTTAACGGGTTTAGTGCCGGTGAAACCAACAATTCCGCACATATAAGAACTCCTCGATGATGAATTAATATCTTTAAATTATACCAACACAGCTATGCGTTTAACTCTTTTGCTATCTCATCGGCGAGTAACTGTGCAGTTTTTGTGGCTTGATCGATATCCTGAGCTTCAACCATAACGCGAACGAGCGGCTCGGTTCCAGAAGGTCGAACTAAGACGCGGCCTTCATCTCCCAGCGCTGCATTGATGCTTGCAACTTTCTCCTGAAGCTTATGATGCGTCGCATACGCCTCTTTATTTTCCACCTTCACGTTAATGAGCACCTGAGGATACTTTTGCATCAAGGCTCTAAGTTCAGAGGCCTTCTTGCCCGAACGCTTGATGATTGAGGCAAGCTGCAAAGCCGTAAGCAAACCGTCTCCGGTCGTATTGAAATCCAAGAAAATAATGTGTCCGCTTTGTTCGCCACCAAGTACGCTTCCTATTTCAAGCATGCGCTCGAGCACATAGCGGTCGCCAACTTGCGTTTCTTCAAGTTTAATATCGAGATCGTTTAAGAATTTCTTCAAGCCTAAGTTAGCCATCACGGTGGTAACGAGCGTGTTTTCTTTGAGCGCACCGCGCGCTTTTAAGTCAAGTGCAGCAAGTGCCAAGATATGATCGCCGTCTAAGACCTCGCCGTTTTCATCAACCGCTAAAACCCTGTCGGCATCGCCGTCATGAGCAAAACCAATATCGGCCTTCGTTTGTACTACGAGTTCTTGCAAGGGCTTTAAGTGAGTAGAACCACAATTAACGTTGATATCGTTGCCGCTGAAGTCATCGTTGATAACAAAGACTTTTGCCCCAAGGCGCTCGAATGCTTGCTTGCTTGTTTGATATGCTGCTCCATGCGCGAGATCAAGCGCTACGCTTAAACCTGAAAGTGGCTCGGAGCTTCTTATAGCATATTCGATGTAGCGCTCTTGAGCGTCAAGGCGTATTTTCTTAGATCCAACCTGCCCATCTAGGGGTCGAGATAAGGGATCTGAAGCGCCTGAAAGGACAAAATCTTCCAGCGTTTCTTCAAGTTTGTCAGGAAGCTTAAGGCCTTTATCGTTAAAAAACTTTATTCCATTGTATTCGGGTGGATTGTGAGAAGCAGATACGACAATAGCGCCATCAGCCTTAAAATCACGAACTAAAAGTGCCAGTGCAGGAGTTGGAATAATGCCCGCAAGTTCAGGAGTCCCTCCTTCGGACATAATACCTGCTGCCAACGAGAACTCTAGAAGATCTCCCGATTTGCGCGTGTCTTTTCCAATAAGAATATGCTTTCCTAAATAGTTAACAGCTGCTTGTCCAAGCCTAAATGCAAGTTCAGCTGAAAGTTGGGTGTTTGCAAGACCGCGCACGCCATCTGTGCCGAAAAGTTTTTTAACCATACATACCTAGTCATAACCAAAGAGCTCACCGCTCGACTTGCCGAGGGTGAGCTCCAATAAAAAACAAATGTAGAAAAAGAACGCTTAGCGCTTTGAGAATTGTGGACGCTTACGAGCTTTCTTCAAACCGTATTTCTTACGCTCAACAGCACGTGGGTCACGGGTGAGGTAACCTGCTTTTTTGAGCTCATCGCGATATTCGCCTGCTTCGAGAAGTGCACGAGCGATACCTAGACGAAGTGCACCTGCTTGGCCCATCTTGCCGCCACCACTTAAGGTTGCTACCACGTCAAAGTGGTCCATGGTGTCGGTTACTTTAAAAGGTGCTAAAACAGTGTCAATAACTGCTTGACGACCAAAATAAGCGAGGGCATCTTGTTTATTAATAGTTACTTTACCGGTACCTGGTACAAGACGTACACGAGCAACAGCATCTTTACGACGACCGAGGCCGATATACAAAGCTTCTTGAGTCTTAGCCATCTTTATGCCTCCAAATCAATCTTCTCAGGATTTTGAGCTTGATGTGGGTGCTCAGAACCTTTGTACACTTTGAGTTTCATGAATTGCGCACGACCAAGGGTGTTCTTTGGGAGCATACCTTTAACAGCAGCTTCAATTACACGCTCAGGATGTTTTGCAATTGCTTCTTGGAAGCTCTCTTGCTTGAGGTGACCGGCATAGCCAGTGTGACGATAGTAGGTCTTCTGAAATTCCTTGTTTCCAGTGAGCTGGACTTTTTCGGCGTTGATAACAACTACGAAATCACCGGTGTCAACATGAGGGGTATATTCAGGTTTATTTTTGCCACGTAAAATAGTTGCTATACGAGTTGCAAGACGACCAAGAGTTTGGCCTTCAGCATCTACCAGCACCCATTTACGTTCTACTTCGCCTGGCTTGGCGTAATAGGTTTTCACGGAACTTATCCTCCAAAATACATGTGTTCTAAACAGAGTTTCACGGGGCTCTGCAAAAGGAACCTTTATATTTTAAGTAGCCAAAAGTATTGTGTCAACGGAAATTCACCGAGCTACGTGCTCCTTTAGCTTTCTGCATAAATTCTTCAACAGACTTAATCCATATTAGAAAAAATTACCGTCATTCACCTAATTCTTTTGCATTTACAGACAAATGTGCTAGAGAAAGCAATACCATGGAAAAACTTATTTTTTAGCCATATTCATGAGAAAACAGAAAGGGTGTAATATGGAAAACGCTTCACAAAAAGAAGTGAGTGTAAAGCGCGTTATCCAATTTGCTGGTGCCATGGTGGGCACCCTTATTGGATCAGGTTTTGCCTCAGGCCAAGAAGTCATGCAATTTTTTACCAACTACGGTATCAACGGGATTGTTGGAGCAATTATTACCATGCTTGGTTTTGCTTTCCTAGGTGCCGTTCTGATGAGCTATGGCTATCACAATCGAAATGCCGATAAGCTAAGACCCTATCATTTCTTCACCAACAAATATATTGGTGCTTTTCTTGAGTGGTTTACCATTCTTTTTTGCTTCCTTATCGGCGTCATCATGATATCGGGAGCCGGCGCTACTTTTAGTCAGTACTTCAATGTTCCTGCACCAGTAGGAAGCACCTTGATGATGCTGCTTGGAATGCTCACTGCCCTCTTAGGTCTTAAGAAAATCGTCGCCTTCTTAGGCTCTATTGGACCGGTGGCTATTGCCTTTCTCATCATAATTGCACTTGTTGGAATCTTTCAAACTGCAGGAAATCTTCCCCTAGTAAACGAGCAAGTAGCTCAGGCCGGCGATAAGGTCGTACGAGGCATTGGAGATTCAAATTCTTGGTGGTTTGCAGCTGCCATTATGTATGTTGCCTATAACATTATTGCTGGTGTTCCCTTCGTATCTTTAATGGGAACTGAAGCTGCAAGTAAAAAGGAAGCTATTGCAGGAGGCCTGCTTGGAGGAGCAATCCTTGGTGCTTGTGCCCTCGTGTTAAATGTTGCGATGCTTGGTGTGTATCCTGAAGCAGTAGCAGTAGAGGTGCCAACGCTCATATTTGCAACCAATATTCATCCTCTTGTTGGAGTTATTTTCGCAATCGTGCTCCTTATTATGATCTACAACACCATTGTTCCTATGATCGTAAGTGTCGCAAACCAGTTTGCAAAACCTCATGAGAAACCAAAACTCAATCGAATTTTGCTCGTAGCTATCCCTATTGTCATGTTATTTTTCGGCCAGCTGCCCTTTGGTATGCTCGTCAACGTCATTTATCCCTTCGTTGGCTACTTTGGCCTTGCCTTTATCTTTGTCGTTCTCATTCGTTTGTTAGTATGGAAAGTACAAGGTAAAGACGGATATCAAGAAGAACTTTAATACGTGCTGCTACAAAATTCGAGGAGAATCTTATGTCAAACTTTGAAGTAAACAACCAGAAATCTGTCGAACTTATCCAGGCCGAAAAACCCTATGCTTCCTCATATTCTCGCGTGAGCTACTACGACGCAGTGTTTGACCACGGTAAGGGTGCGCTTCTGTATGATGTTGATGGAAATGAGTACATTGACTTTTTAGCAAGCGCTTCGTCATGTAACACCGGTCACTGTCACCCAAAGGTTGTAAAAGCAGTACAAGAACAAGCGGAAAAGTTGATCCAAACAACCCCTGCATATATGTGGCATGAACCACAAATTAGGTTAATGGAAAGACTTGCAAAGCTTGCTCCTGGTAACAGCCCAAAGCGAGTTTCTTTTGGTAACTCTGGTTCAGACGCTGCAGACGCTGTTTTAAAACTTGCTCGCGCTTATACCGGTCGTCCTTACATGGTTTCGTTTGAGGGTTCATACCACGGTTCAACCTATGGATCTCTTACGCTGTCAGCACTTTCGCTGAATATGCGCCGCAAGATGGGACCCTTAGTTCCAGGTATTTATCACATTCCTTATCCTGATGTGTATCACAACGACGTGTCGGGTATGGATGATGAGCAAATTGCCGACCACTTCATGAAACCGCTTTTGGATATGACCAGTCACTATCTTCCAAAAGAAGAAATTGCAGGTATTTTCATCGAAGCAGTAGCAGGAGATTTAGGAATTGTTCCTGCTCACAAGCGTTTTATGGAAAAGCTTTACGACTTCTGCCAAGAAAACGGTATTCTTTTTTGTGTTGATGAAGTAAATCAAGGTCTTGGACGTACTGGCAAGATGTGGTCAATCGACCACTATGGTATCGAGCCTGATTTGATGACCTGCGCGAAGTCTTTAGCTTCCGGTCTTCCACTTTCAGCGGTTATCGGTAAGGCAGACATACTTCAATCGCTAGGTGCTCCTGCTAACCTCTTTACCACCGCAGGAAATCCTGTTACCACAGCTGCATCACTTGCAACCTTAGATGTAATCGAAGAAGAGGATCTTCCAGGACGCTCAGAGCGTTTGGGCAAACACGCTCGTGAACGCTTTGAAGAAATGAAAGAAAAATACGGAGTTGTAAGCCACGTTTTTGGACTTGGTCTTAACTTAGGCGTTGAGATTTGTGACCCTGAAACTGGTGAAAAAGATACGGCAGCTGCTTTGAAGATTTCTACTCGAGCTCATCAAAAAGGACTTGTTTTGATTACCTTAAACGGTTCGGTTCTTAGAGTTCAACCACCTTTGGTTATTACTGAAGAACAACTTGATAAGGGTCTTGATATTATCGATTCCTGCATGCAAGAGCTTGTAGAAGGCAAGTTGCCAGATGATCTTGTAAAGGGAGATCGTGGCTGGTAAGGTTTCATGCCTACCCCAAGCACGTTTTCTTCACTACATTCGCGAATTCTAACAGCTGTGGGCTTCAAACAAGGCCCGCAGCTTTTTTATTCCGCAGCTTTTTATTAAATGGTCTTTAAGGCCTTCGTTAGACGAATGAAGTCATCAAGTTCAAGCACTTCTGCTCTAAGCTGTGAGTCAATATTTGCAGTCTCAAAGGCGAGGTCAAGCAATTCCTTAGGATAATTTTGAGACATAGAATTTCTAATTGTTTTACGCCTTTGCAGAAAAGCCGCGTCAATTACCTTGCACACAGCGAGTTTTTGATTCTTAGTAAGCCCTTGATGAATTTCATCTTTGCGTTTGAGTTTTATCACAGAAGATTCTACTCGAGGTTTGGGAAAGAAATGTTGTGGCGAAACCTGGAATCTACCCACTACATCTGCATACAAGGCAAGTTTTACGGTGTAAGCCCCATAAATCTTGCTCGAGGATTGAGCGGCAATTCTATCTGCCACCTCAGACTGGACCATTACCGTCATATCTTCTATAAAATCGAAGGTTTGAAAATATTGCAGTATAAGAGTTGCTGCAATCGCATAAGGAAGATTTGATACGAGTCGATTAGGCATAGCTCTCATAAGATGAAGCCTGTCTAAAGCCTGACCGATTTCTTGTTCGCCCACCTTAAGCGCGTCATCGTTTATCAGACACAAGCTAGATTCATATTCGGAAAGATTACTCTTAAGCACCGGAATAAGATCTTTATCTTGCTCGATTGAGCACAGGCCATCGACAATTTTGAGCAAAGCCAAGCTTAAAGTTCCTATGCCAGGACCGATTTCAAGCACCACATCTTTATTGGAAAGCTGAGCTAAACGCACTATTTTGCCAACGATTTCATCTGACACCAAAAAATTTTGACCAAGTTTATATTTTGCGCTCAAGCCAAAAGCTTCGAGAGTTTTTTTAGTTGCGCCTATACTTGCAAGCTCAGAATACATTGACAACCTCTTTGCGCATTACACTATTCATTAGCCTTGTAATCATAAAATTTCAAAGCGTTTTGATAGAGCGTCTGCTCGACCTCTTCACGATCATAACCCGCCTCACTCAAAATAGTAAGCAGTCTATCAACAGTAAAAACCGTAAGCGCAGGCTCACACCGAACGCCGCGCAGGGGTGCTGGTGCCAAAAACGGAGCGTCCGTTTCGCTCATTAAAAGCTTTGGATTACTTTTGGCCATTGCTTCGCGTAAATCTTTTCCGGCATTAGCAAAGGTCAGTGGTCCACCAATTGAAAACATACATCCAAGCTCGGCAAATTTTTCATAGGTCTCGAGCCCTAGATTAAAACTGTGCAAGACCGCGCCTGCCCGAGGAACACCTTCTTCTTGCAAAATTCGATAGGCATCATCATGGGCATCTCGAATATGAAGTGCAATCGGACGATTGTAGTTTTGGGCAAGACGAATTTGTCTTCGAAAAACTTCTTGCTGAACATCTCTTGGAGAGAAATCATAGAAATAATCGAGGCCTATCTCCCCTATTGCGCTGACACGAGAATCAGACAACGCACGAATGATTCTCGCTTCAATTTCATCAGTATACTTTTGTGCATCGTGAGGATGACAGCCTATGGTAATTCGTATGTGATGAGGAAGTGACTCTTCATCAGACAAAGCTCTAACGTTCTCTGGTAAAACAAGGCCTTCGGATAGTTTGCGCTCGATAATTTCTTTCGCACGCGCCTGCATTATTGCAAGCGGCGCAAATAAGTCATCCCCATATGTAAAATCGTCAAAAGGCTCCGTAACCCATACGATGAAAGCAAGGCCGGCAAAGGCTGCTCGAGCAAGTGCATCGGCTGCATTTTCGAACATCTGCCAATCGCCCGAACCAGAATCCTCTACATCAAGGTGGTCAAGATGGCAGTGTGTGTCTGCAATAGGACTTTGAAAACGCGGAGTTTCAACAGCCTTGCCGTTCTTTTTGGTAAATAAGCTCATAAAAACAGGCCACAGTTATTCGTTAAGACTTAATTTTTCAACATCTAAACGTGGGAAGAGCGCTTCACCCTTGTGAACTTCAACACCCTGCTTTAGTTGACCCCAACGAGCAAAGTCTTCCAGTGAAGCACTTAGGTCATGTTCAGATAATCGACTCAGCACTTCTTGTGAAATTTTTGGCATAAATGGCAGGTAGAAGTAGGCAACAATGCGAATTGCTTCCAAAATGTTATAAATAACGAAGGCAAGTTCTTCCTGGGCGCCTTCCATCTTCGCTAAGTTCCATGGAGTAGTTTGTTCAATATACAAATTAGCTGCATCAATTACTTCAAGCACCAAAGCTGCAGCCTTGCCAAACTGCATCTCTTCCATCGCTTCACAATAAGGTTGGTAGAGCTTTTCAATCTTTGCCGATAAGATATTGGTTTTTTGGATTTGCTCGTCAGTGATGCCTGGAGTTTTTCCGTCAAAATATTTGTCAGACATATTGAGTGCACGTGAAACCAGATTACCCCAAGAGTTTGCAAGATCTGCGTTATAAACCTGCGCCATGCGTTCGATAGAAATTGAGCTATCTGCCCCATGCGTAATGTCGGTCAGGAAATAATAGCGATACGCTTCGCTGCCAAAAATCTTAATCAAATCGTAAGGATCTATTGCGTTACCGCGCGACTTCGACATTTTCTTTCCGTTAATGAGGAGAAATCCGTGAACAAAGACACGCTTCGGTACCTCAAGACCCAAAGCCATGAGGATTGCAGGCCAAATTACGCAGTGGAATCGAATAATGTCTTTTCCAACAATATGGACATCGGCTGGCCAACGATAAGCGAGTTCTTCGGCCTTACTTTCGTCCCCGTAGCCAATAGCAGTCAAGTAGTTTATAAGGGCATCAATCCACACGTAGGTTACGTGTTCTTCGTCAAAACTGAAGGGAATTCCCCAGCTAAATGAGGTACGCGATATTGAGAGGTCGTTCAGGCCGCCCTTTACGAAAGAGACAACCTCATTACGACGAATTTCGGGTTCAATAAATTCAGGATGCTCCTCGTACAAGCTAAGAAGTTTATCTTGATAGTCTGAAAGCCTAAAGAACCAGGAGTCTTCTTCCACACGCTCGAGCTCGCGGTCGCAATCGGGACACATATGCTCTTCTGGCTTGCCCTTTTCTTCGTTATACTGATGCACTTGGGTCTCGGTAAAGTGCGTTTCTTCATGAACACAGTACCAACCCGTATATTTATCCTTGTAAATCGCGTTCTTATCTTTAAGTTCCTCAAGAATTTTTTGAACCGCTACGGTGTGGCGATCTTGAGTTGTGCGAATGAAATCATCATTGGAAAAATTGAGCTTTTCCCATAAATCTTTGAAGGCAGGAATCATACTGTCTGTCCACTCCTGCGCTGACATTTCGTGTTTTTCCGCTGACTGCGCTATTTTTTCACCATGCTCGTCAGTACCCGTAAGAAAAAAGACGTCTTTTTTCACCAAGCGCTCAAAACGGGCGCGTCCATCAGCAAGAAGTGTCGAATAGGCGGTGCCCAGGTGAGGCTTGTCGTTCACATAGTAAATGGGGGTGGTAATAAAAAATGATTCCTTATCGCGATTCATTGAAAGACTCCATAGTTAAAAATTACAAACTGTTGTTATTGTATCAAGTAATTAGCTAGAAGAATTGCAGAGACTATTTGCCCACAAGCAGGTCATAGGCTTCTTTTCTGCTGATATTATAGGCCTGCGCTAATTGTTTTGCCTTTTCACTCGTCTTAAGGTCTTCAGGAAGTTGACTGGCAAATTCAAGAGGGTCTTCTGGCAGAATTTGCGAATTCAAGCGGGAAATAAAATCCTCGTAAGCTTCTTGGGGACTGAGCGCTCGACCACTGTGGTCGCGCAGAGCATCTACCACAATAACAATTTCGCCTTTGATGCTTTCTCGCTTAGAAAATTCATCGAAAAGCTTAGGCAAATCATCTCGATATAGTTCTTCATGAAGCTTTGTAAGCTCGCGCGCCACTAAGGCCTTGCGATTGGGAAATGCTTGAGCAAGCGCTTCAAGAGTTGCAAGCAAACGAAGTGGAGACTCATAGAACACAAGCGCTCCAGCATAAAACGAAAGTGCCTGAAGAGCTTGTTGGCGCTGAGAGGCCTTGCGCGGCAAAAAGCCTGCAAAATAGAAGTTGTCGATGCCCAATCCCGAAGCAGCCAAGGCAGTAATAACAGCTGAAGGACCTGGAATAACTTCGACTTTTATGCCTTGGTCTAAGGCTTTGTCGACCAGCACCGTACCTGGATCTGAAATACCAGGCATGCCCGCATCGCTCACAAAAGCAAAACGCTCGCCAGATGACATACGCTCAACAAGCGCGTCTGACTTACTTGAGATTACATGCTCGTCACAACGCTCAAGCGGTGTTTTAATGTCGAAATGATTGAGCAGCTTTCGGGTTACACGTGTATCTTCGGCAAGAATCGTATCCACCTCATCAAAAATGCGAAGCGCGCGCGGTGAGGCGTCCTCCAAATTACCGATTGGTGTGGCAACCATAAAAAGCTGGGTCTTGTTTTGCATAAAATTTAGTCTCTTACATAAAAAATTGTCGTGAGAATTACAACGCGCACTTAATGTGCACTATAAGCGCGCATATCCTTCGTTTTATTATAGGCTTTTGGACACGTGATGAGATGGAGGAGGTGTGGGCGCTTTTTTTATCTTATTTCACTAGATACTACCTGGGAAAACACATACATACAGACACACTTTTTGTCCGAGTGAAAAATTTGTTTGAATCAATTTTTGGCAGCTTACAAAAATGTGACCAAATGCGCCCAAGAATTATCAGACAAAACAAAAAAGCTCAGACACCTTATAGCATCTGAGCTGGCATTTTAATGGTGGTCGAACCTGGAATCGAACCAGGGACACGAGGATTTTCAGTCCTCTGCTCTACCGACTGAGCTA
>JAUNLE010000051.1 GCA_030532415.1 Coriobacteriia bacterium
GAGCCCTGATTTTTGTATTTTATCATGTGCGCTTCATCTTCAAACAAACTGAACTTATAGAAGACTATGACCTTGCGGTAGTATCGCCAGGCATTTCTCCTTTTAGTGAGTTTTATTCTTCTGCGCTTCTTCATGCAAAAGAAGTTATAGGCGAAGTCGAATTAGCATGGCGCCTTTCAAATGATGTGTGGATTGCTATTACTGGCTCTAATGGAAAAACAACAACGACAGCACTCATCACGCAAATGCTTGAAGATGCAGGAAAAAGTAGCTATGCGGTCGGAAATATTGGAGAGCCCTGTGTAAGTGAAGTACACCGGCTGTGTTTAGATAGCCAGCTTGATTATCTTGTCAGTGAAGTTTCTAGTTTTCAGCTATATTCAACTTCAAGCTTTGCTCCGCGCATTGCCATTCTGCTCAACATTACCCCAGATCATCTTGAGTGGCATAAGTCCTTTACGCATTATGCAAATTCAAAAAAGAAAATTTTTGCAAACCTCTCTGAAACTGATCTTGCCATTAGTAACTACGATGACGAGCACCTTCGCCCGCTTCATCGTGAACTGATTAATGAAAACAAGCGGCTGGTCTTGGTAAGTGAGCGGGAGTTTACTGAAAGTCCCACAAAAGAAGACTTCGACCATAAACTTGCGGGCTGGGTGCAAGATAATGCTTTGCACCTAAGGTGGGAAGAAAAGACCTTCAAGCTTATTGACATCGCAGATATGAGGCTTAAAGGACTACATAATTACTTTAACGCCCTGTGTGCAAGTTTAGCTGCCCTTGAACTTGGTATTTCAATAGAGGAAATCGTATCAACGCTCAAGGCATTTAAGGCGCTTGAACATCGCATAGAATACGTTACTCACGTCGATGGCATTGCTTATTACAACGATTCAAAAGCTACTAATACCGATGCCACGATTAAGGCAATTAATTCTTTTGCATCTAAAGAGATTGTTTTGCTCTTGGGTGGACACGACAAGGGTGGGGATTTAGAACATTTTTCTCATCTTGCCACCCAGCGTTGCAAGGCAATTGTATGTTATGGTGAAGCCCAGCAGAGGTTTTTAGATAGCCTCACTCAAACTGCCGAAGCTGACCAAACGGCGCTTGCTTCAGCAGATCACATGCTCGACGCTGTCTTAGTCGCCTCTTCTCTAGCCGAAAAGGGGGATGTAATTTTATTGTCTCCTGCGTGTTCTTCCTTTGATGAATTCAGTGGATTTGAAGAACGAGGGAGAATTTTTAAAGAATTTGTAAATAAGCAAGCACAAGTAAGTTTGCAAGGGTAATCATGGGCTTTTTAGCGAATCTATTGGGAAAACATCAGAGTAAACAGGCAGGGGCAAGAACAACTCCCGCCGAGCTTATGCGCCCGCGTTTAATCTTGCTGATGTCAACCTTTGTATTGGTCTTACTTGGCATCTTAATGATTTATTCTGCATCGTCTATCACGGCTTTAAAAGAATTTAATGATCCGATGCACTATCTTATAGATCAGTCGAAATTTGCGCTTATAGGTATCATAGCCATGCTTGTTGCCTCGATGATTCCTTACAGAATGTGGGCAACACCTGCAGTCTGGATAGTGTGGCTTATTACTACAGGGCTTTTAATCTATACCATTGCTAAAGGACTGGTAGGAGGTGGAGCTCAAAGATGGGTATCGGTTTTTGGATACACGCTTCAGCCTACAGAGTTTGCTAAGATAACGTCCCTCTTGTTAATGGCTAATATTCTTGAACGCTATCGCAAGAACAAACTGGGGTCTCAGGAATTTCTAATCCTCATTGCCCTAGGCGTGGGCTTGCCGCTCCTCTTAATTTTCCTTCAGCCAGACCTTGGTTCGACCCTTATTGTGCTCACTACCTTACTGGTACTTATTTATTTTGCGGGCTTTCCAATTCAATACATAATCACCCCCATTATTCTTGGAGGTATTTTTACTGTTGTTGCAATTGTTAGCTCTGAGTACCGTCTTTCACGTTTTATTTCAGCATTCAATCCATGGATTGATCCTGATGGTGGTGGCTACCAGGTTATCCAGGGTTATTATGCCTTTGCTGCCGGAGGTTTAAGCGGCGTTGGACTTGGTAATTCGCGACAGAAATTTTTCTATTTGCCCGAGGCTCATACCGACTTTATTTTTGCAATTATCGGAGAGGAACTTGGTCTTCTTGGCACGCTTTTTGTAATTATTCTCTTCGGCCTTTTTATTTACTCATGTATTGTGATTGCGCTTCAGTCAAACGACTTTTTGGGCAAAATGATCGTTGCTGGTATTAGCTCTATGATTGCAATTCAGGCAATCATTAACATCTTTTGCGTTATTGGCTTTTTCCCCGTAACCGGAAAGCCCTTGCCCTTCTTGTCCTATGGTGGATCTTCACTTATTTCGAGTTTGTCAATGGTGGGTTTAATTTTGTCAGTTTCTAGAAATACCGAGCTTTCACCTGAGGCTCATCGCAGAAGAGAATCCTTTGAGCTCATTGAAACAAAGCATCGAGATGCATCTTACTTAGATACAAGGAACAATTTGCCAAGAGGTCAAGTTGTAGATTTTCCTTTCAATGAATCTTATCAGCGATCAAATCGCAGAAGAACACAGCGATCAAGGAAGCGATAAGCATGAAGATTGCAATTGCTGCAGGCGGTACTGCTGGCCATATTAATCCGGCTATATCTTTGGCACAAGAACTGGCCTTAAGAGGACATAGCATAGAATTTATTGGTACGCCCCAGGGTTTGGAAGCAAAACTTGTTAGAGAGGCAGGTTTTGACTTTTTTCCTGTTGAGTCATCGGGTTTCGATAGATCGAAGCCTCAATCCCTGTTTATAGCAGCTCAAAAGCTGTTTAAAGGAACGCGCATACTAAAAGCCCATTTTAAAAACGATATGCCCGACGTTTTCATAGGATTTGGTGCATATCTTGAGCTAGCGGCTGCACGAGCTGCAAAGGCCTTGAAGATTCCCGTTATGATTCATGAGCAAAATTCAGTTCCAGGCCTTGCAAACAAGATGGTAAGTCGCTATGCACAAGTCATTGCGCTTTCCTATCCAATTACCAAGACGTTTATCAAAAAGCATGCTTCTCATAAGGCGCGCATTATTGTAACGGGAAATCCAGTGAGGGCAAGCATCTTAGCAGGAGATAAAAAGCGTGGTCGAGCACGATATGGCATTCCTGAAGACGCGCTCATGCTTTTAGTTTTTGGCGGAAGTTTAGGTGCGCGACATATTAATGAAAGTTTTGCCGTGCTCAAAGATGAGCTTTTGGCACTTGACAAGCTTTACGTGGTCCATAGTGTGGGTAAGCATGACTTAAAAGAAGCGCACGAACGCTTTAATTTGTCGGAAGAGGAGAAAAAGCGCTATATCATTCGTGAATATATAGAGGATATGGGCGATAGCTTGAAGGCTGCCGATCTTGTGGTATCTCGTGCGGGAGCTTCATCACTCGCCGAAATTTCTGCCTTAGCGGTGCCATCTATTTTGATACCATATCCATTTGCAACACAAGATCACCAAGCAAAAAATGCCCAAGCACTCCTGGACGTGGGAGCTGCCTACTTATTTAGAGATACCGAACTTGATTCTGAAGCATTTAAAGTGAAGCTCTTTGAGCTTTTGACCGATGAGCAGGGGCGTGAAAAGCTACGAGCTGGTGCTCAAAAATTAGCCAGTGAGGGTAGCGCAGCAAAGTTAGCGAGTGCGGTAGAATCATTAGGGCGCATGCATTAGACGAATAACACTTCAGATGAATATAGAAGGGACTGCGATTATGCTACAAGGCCAAGCTGAGCCTCAAGACTTATCTCGAGTACATTTTATTGGTGTTGGCGGGGTTGGTATGAGCGGCATTGCCCTTGTGCTTCATAATCGTGGATATAAGGTAAGTGGTTCTGACCTTCATGCTTCGAAATACACTCGTCAATTAGAAGCCCAAGGAATTCCAATTTATTACGGTCATAACTCAGAGGTCATTGATCTTCACAAACCAGAGGTCGTTGTGATTTCCAGTGCAATTCCCGAAAAAAATGTAGAACTTGCGCGAGCTCGCGACTTGGGAGTAGCAGTGTGGCAGCGTGCCAAAATGCTTGCCTATATTTCAAGGGGACAAAAAACGATAGCATTTGCTGGAACTCACGGAAAAACTACCTCTTCTTCGATGGCGGCGGTCTGTTTTGATAAGTTGGGGCTTGAGCCAAGTTTCTTAATTGGAGGCATGCTTAACGGTTATGAAACCAATGGAGTAAGCGGAGCGGGCGAGTTTTTTATTTGCGAGGCCGATGAATCGGATGGTTCATTTTTAAATCTTGATCCCTTCGTTATTGTCATCTCAAATATAGAAGCTGATCACCTTGATTTTTATGACTCCTTAGATGAAATTTATAAGACTTTTGGTGAGTTCATTGAAAAACTTCCCGATGATGGCTTTGTAGTTGCAAATTATGAGCAAAAACGAACTATGGAGCTTATTGCGCAAGCACATAAACGAGTTATTTCCTTTGGCTTTGATCCACAAGCCGATGTAAGTATAAGAATCAAAGCAAGAAATTCTGAAAACCCGCTTGCGACACATTTTGAACTAAGCTTCCCTGATGGAAGGACGATCGAGACCTCTTTGCCGCAAAGCCCTGGAAATCACAATATCTTAAATGCAGCGTCGGTGTTAACGGCTGCCTATGGTTTGGGTGTGGACCTTTTAGGAGCAGCACGAGCGCTTCAAGAATTTAAGGGAGCACATAGGCGTTTTGATTTTGTAGCTCAGGTGAACGATATTGTAATCGTCGATGATTATGCTCATCACCCAACTGAAATCTCAGCGACGCTCAAGGCTGCAAGCGAGCTTTCGTATCGTCATGTGCACGTGGTGTTTCAACCGCATCGGTATACTAGAACGATGAGCCTCTTAAAGGATTTTGGTGAAGCCTTCAATGACGCCGATTCACTTTCGCTTTTGGATATTTATGCAGCAGGGGAGCCTCCTATACCTGGAGTTACCTCCAAGGCGATCGTGCGCGAGGTGCAAAGATCGAAGGAGCACGCGGACGTCTCCTATTTTCCGCAATGGGAAACAATGGTGAATTATATTGCCAAAAAAGCTCAACCGGGCGATTTGATTATTACGATGGGCGCAGGAGATATAACACGTATGGGTCACGATATACAAGAAGTTCTTGTGGCAAGCTACGCTCAGACGGAGGATAAATACGGTGTCAAGCTTTGATGCATATCTTAGTTTAAAAGGAATAATAAGCGGCGATGTTTTAGCGGACGAAAAATTAGCCTTTCATACTTCTTATCGTATTGGTGGTCCTGCTGATCTATTCATTACCGTAGATAACTACAATGATCTGCGCACCACGATTGCGATTTTAGAAAGCAATGCAATACCGTGGGTAATGTTCGGTAAAGGAACCAATATTCTTGTGAGTGATGAAGGCTACAGGGGTGCCGTTATCGTGCTTGGCAAGGAATTTAACCATTTTGCCTTTGATGAAGAAGACCCTACAAGAGTATCGGTTGGTGCGGGTGTGTCGATTGCCCGCATGGTTCAGGAAAGTTTTAGGCGTGGGCTCAGTGGTCTTGAAATGTTAGTGGGAGTTCCTGGCACTGTTGGTGGGGCTGTAGTCATGAACGCTGGAACGCGCGAACAATGGATTGGACAAGTTGTAGAGTCGCTCGTGGTCTATAGACCACATGAGGGTTTAAAGCGTTATATGCATAAAGACATCGCTTGGTTTTATCGACAGACCACAATTGCTCCACAAGATATTGTACTTGAAGTGGTTTTAGCGCTAAGACAGAGCGACATCGTACACTTACGGGCTAAAATGGAAGCAAGCCTTTCTAAGCGGAAGAAAAGCCAACCTTTAAACAAGGCAAGTTGCGGTTCGGTTTTTCTAAATCCCCCAGATAAAAGCGTGGCGCAGTTAATTGAGGCTGCCGGGCTTAAGGGCTACCAACACGGAGGTGCGCAGGTGAGCGATGTTCATGCGAATTTTATCGTGAACAATGGTCGCGCAAGTGCCCAAGACGTGTTAAGTGTTATGAAAGTAGTTAAGGACAAGGTAGGTCGTTTATATGGCGTCGAGCTCAAACCGGAGGTTAAATTCCTCGGCTTCGAGAAGAACTAGTTCATCTCGACAGAGCTCGCGAACTTCTCGCCCCTCATCTTCTAGGGCATCAAGTACGCGTTTACATACACAAAAGAATAAGAAGAGCTCAAGGCGGACACTCAACTCGTCGTCGAATCTTAATACGAGCACCTTATCGAGTTTACAGCCAAAGAAAAAAAGAGCTCAAGGGCAGGCTTTACCGCGAGGTTTTATGCGCGTGGTCTTTGCGCTTGTTGCAATCCTAATTGTAGCTGTCCTTATTTGGCTTGCTATTATTAGCTTACCTTTCTTTAGAGTTCATGAGGTCAAGGTACTGCCGAGTGAACACCTATCCCAAAATGTTATTGCCGAGGCAGCTAAAATTCCTGACAACATTTCAATGTTTACGGTAAATGCCGATGAGATAGAAAAAAATCTTGCAGGTAACCCGTGGGTAGAATCGGTTGAAATCAACAAGAACTTTCCTTCTACTATAGAAATTGCAATACAGGAGCGTTCAATCGGGGCTATTGTAGTAGCGCGCGGCGGAAGTGAAGCTTGGTATATGGGAAAAGATGGAACCTGGATTGAACCAATTCCATTTTTTATAAACCCTCAATCTGTAAGTGAGACTAGCACTCCGCTCCAAGATGCGCTTGCAAATAATGAAGAAGAGGGCGCAGAAGGTGAGTCTAAAGAGGGCTCTGAAAAAGATGGTGAGCAAGACGAGGAAAGTTCAGAGACTTCAAAGAGCTCAAACATACCAGGTGTATCCTTAGAGACATCGGCACAAGCAGAAATAACTCAACAAAATTCAATTAGCGGTCAGGCTGCAAAGCGCGCACAAGATGAAGGTCTTATCTACATTTATAATATTGATCCTGGCTTAACTCCAGAAGCAGGAAAACAGGTAAGCGACAGCGGGCTTGCGAGCGCTTTAAAATACATAGAGCATTTCTCAAGTAACCTTTCTAGTCATATGACCTACATGGTTGCACCGAATAAGTCTTCAATAACCATGATGCTTGATAATGGTGTGCAAGTTGCCCTTGGAGATCCAGGCGATACGGAAAGTATCAAGCTCAAGGAAACCGTTATAACGAATCTTCTTGCACAACATTCAGGTGAAGTAACCTACATAAATGTGCGCGTTCCTAACCAACCAGCCTGGCGTGGTTTGTCTCAAAATAATGAAGAATCGTCAAAATAAGTCCAATAACGCAGAAATTAAGCACATAAGAAAAATTTTTCAACTTTAAGCTTGACGTTAACGCTTATTTCGTGCAATTATAGCCTGTTATAGCTTAACCATTGACTTCAGGTTGACCTTTAGAGTTTACAAGTAGTGGTCAAAATGCGAGTGGAGGAAAAATGTACGAAGAAAACGACAGCTCAAACTACCTCGCTGTCATCAAAGTTGTCGGTGTAGGCGGCGGCGGTAATAATGCCGTTAATCGTATGATTGAAGCAGGAGTGCGCGGTGTTGAATTTATTGCAGTAAACACAGATGCACAAGCTTTACTCACTTCAGATGCTGACGTTAAAGTACACATTGGAACTGATCTTACTAAGGGACTTGGCGCTGGCGCTAATCCAGAGGTTGGTGCTCAAGCAGCTGAGGAATCAAGAAACGAGATTAAACAGGCTCTTGCCGGTGCTGACATGGTATTTGTTACCGCAGGTGAAGGCGGAGGCACGGGTACTGGTGCTGCTCCTGTAGTAGCTGATATTGCAAGCCAAGAAATTGGTGCGCTTACCGTTGGTGTAGTAACCAAACCCTTTACCTTTGAAGGTCGCCAAAGACAACGTTCAGCAGAGCATGGTGTAGAAAATCTCGCTGACCACGTAGATACCTTAATTGTTATTCCTAATGATCGACTTTTGGACATTGCAGAAAAGAAAACCTCAATGCTTGAGGCTTTCAAGATAGCTGATGACGTATTGCGCCAAGGTACGCAAGGTATCACCGACTTAATTACAACTCCAGGACTTATTAACCTCGACTTTGCAGACGTTCGCGCAATTATGAAAGATGCGGGTTCTGCAATGATGGGTATTGGTGTTGCTTCTGGAGAAAACCGTGCGGTTGACGCAGCAAGCGAAGCAATTTCATCACGCTTACTTGAATCTACCATTGACGGAGCAGATCGCGTGCTTCTTTCAATTTCAGGTGGTTCTGACTTAGGTTTGTATGAGGTTACCGAAGCAGCTAACGTTGTTGCAGATGCAGTTGACCCTGATGCAAACATTATCTTTGGATCAGTTATCGACGATTCTTTAGGCGACCAAGTTCGCGTAACAGTTATTGCTACAGGCTTTAATGGAAAAGGCAACATGCAATCACGCCTTGAGTACGAACCTGCTCCTGAAAACAATAACTACAATGCAGGCCGTCCATCTCGTCCGCAGCGTCCATCAACTCCTGCAGGATATCAGCGTTTCGATGACAAGGAATTTGAAGTTCCTGACTTTTTAAAGCGCGGCAATTTTTAAGAATTGATTGTTACTTATGGGTGCTAAGACATACACATCTTCGGCAGAACGAGCAGTATGTCTTACACGCCATAACTTAAAACAGACGACTCTACTGAGTGATGCTCACACCTCTAGTGGGGTCGTTTTTGCTTTTACTGAGCGAAGCGGCGGTGTGTCTAACGCTCCTTTTGACTCGCTTAATTTGGCCTACCATGTAGGCGATGAGCAAAGGCTTGTTGATGAAAATCGCAATCGATTGCTTGCTGCCTTTGGAAAAGAAGCCTGGCAAGCAGAAGCGAAGCTCTTAGCTCCCACACAAATTCATTCGGATAAGCTCGTGGAAATAACGAGAAAACCAGATGAGGCGATGTACAAGGAGCTTAAGCAGGGTGCTGATGGAATTATTTTGAGCGAGCCAGGCTGTGCAGCCATGCTCTTGTTTGCAGACTGTGTACCTGTGTTCATCCTTGCGAATAAGGCATGCGCCCTCGTGCATTCTGGATGGAGAGGCACGCTTGCCCACATAGTTAAAAAGGCGCTAGACAGACTTGCAGCGATAAGTAAGCAAGATAAGGGGAGTTTCAAAGTTTATTTTGGCCCTTATATAGACCAAAAAAACTATGAAGTTTCTCAAGAGATGCTTGATAGTTTTATCGAAGAATTCGGTGCTGACGTAGTAGATGGCAACACCCTAGATTTAGGAAAAGCTATCTATA
>JAUNLE010000052.1 GCA_030532415.1 Coriobacteriia bacterium
CGCTTGTACTTTGCATCTGCTCTCTTTTGAGCATCACTAATTTGGTTCATGGTATATCCCTTCTCATGTGTGATACGATTTAGGCGGATTGGGAAGAAGTTCGAAAACTCCTTCCCGGTGGTTATTAGCGCTTCTTAATCTTGATTGTTATATCTGTTGCGAGAAGAACATTCAGAAGGAGCGCTATTTTTATTGTGTCCTCCACTTCTTATCGGGGTTAAGAGACAAAAATGTGCCCTTAACCCCAGAAACATTTGCTTGCGCGTCTAAGTGCGCTAAAATATCGGCTTCTTTAGGGTTAAAAGCTATTTCACGACGGTTCATATTTGCCCTAGTCCATTTCTCATTTGCTCTTTTCTTTGTATCAAAGACCGTTATTAAAGCCTTTCTATATAAGAGGTAAGTATGATAGGATTTAGGTAGTTATACTCATTGCAAGAGTAAGAAAAGCGTATTAAAATGCAAGAGAGCCGGAAGTTGCGAGTTAGCACCTACTTTTTGCGGCTATCACAAATCTTACTTTGCAGCTGAAAGCTAATTTGCGGAGATTTTCTTATATATCCGACGATTAGATTGGGGGGAGTTATGAGCACATCATTAGAATACTCTGACCTTGATTATTTCTACGATGAAGAAATAGGTTATACAGACGTAACTGAAGATTTCTCTCATCTTTCTACGGAAGAGATTAATAGACGCATTGCTGAATATGACGAAATGATGAAACATGCAAAACGTCTCCCTACTCTGGAAGAAATACTAAAAAAGTATCAAAAGAAGTAATCTTGATTCTGAGAGCCCGCCTTATGAGCGGGCTTTTTTCATTGTATAGACAAGTAATACAAAACAATATTCTTATCTTGCGTTTAGGTAGCCACGGTAAGTGCTGCCGCTATTCGTTTTAAAGCCACGGTAAGAGCTTTTTTGTGTGCGTCAGTGAAGACGGCAATAAACTCCACAAAAGAAACGAAAATAAAATCCAGGTAGGATTTTTTCACAACGCGCTTGCAAGAATACGACAGAATCGCAACAACAAAGAGGAGGTGCCAGAATCGTGCAAACAATTAAATTTAAAATTAGTAGCAATGCAATACTCCCAAAAGATTTTATTAAAACAGTTAATGCGTTTTATAAGATAATTACGGATGCAGGCTCAAGTGATGCCTGGGAAGCTTACGCTGAAGAAGGAAGCACGGTCCTATGCGCACGTCCTAAAGAATCCCTTGATATAGAAGATCGGGAAGAAAATTTTAATACTGTATCTAGAGTGATTAGTGGATTTTTAAATGAGGATGAACAAGTAATAAATACGTATCCAGAGCTCAAGAGCAAGAACTTATGAGCATTGAATCTTTTACCGGCATTATTAAACAATTTAGTGCTATAAGTAATCACAATAAACACTTTAGAATTAAAGATGAAATCACTGGGGATAACATTAAATTTAGTTATGACGAGCGCATACAAACCAAATTGCAAGAAGATGCTAGAGTCGCTGTAATTGCTAACGTCATTAGAGATGGAAACTAAAAATTTATTCCGCTGAAGCCTTAGAAGTCCACCTCCTTCCCAATGAATACCATGGCGAGCTCACGCGCGCAAAGGGAGTGCTGGCATAATTAAAGTTTCTGAACCAAACTTTGAAGATTTTCCCCTACAAAATCCGCTTTCTATTTAGGAATAATCATAAACACAGCGAGTTGAACAAGCTCAACAAGTAATGAGCAAATATCGATGCCTTGGCGCAATATTTGCGCTTTATAATTTATACTTGCGCAATATTTGCGCATAATTATTTACAGAAAGCGCAAACATGACGTATAATATCACGGAGGTGAGTTTATGGAAATGACCTTAAAACAAGCAAGAGAAACATTAAAAATGACTCAAGTTGAGGCAGCCAAGCTTTTCGAGGTATCTCGAAGATCATATCAAGATTACGAGAATAAGGCAGGCTACCAAAACTCTATAAAATACAAATTCATGCTGGGAAAACTGAAAGAGATTTTGGAAGATGAAAACAGGAGAATCTTGTCAGTGACCGAAATCCAAAATGGCTGTGAAAAAGTATTTTCTAAATATGATGTTGATTATTGCTATTTATTTGGTTCGTATGCCAAAGGAAACGCCAGAGAAGATAGTGACATTGATTTATTGCTTTCCACCAACATCACTGGATTGAATTTTTTCGCGCTCGTAGAAGAACTTCGTGAAACCTTGAGAAAGAAAGTGGATGTGTTAGATTTTAAGCAGCTAGAAGGTAATAAGGAATTACTCAATGAAATACTTAAAGACGGAATAAAGATTTATGGATAATGTAAAAACCGATAAATATTACGTGAACAAATTAATCAACGACGTGGAATTCATCCTGAAACACACTGATAACATTTCAAGTGAGCAGTTTTCAGAAAATGAAGTGCTACAAGATTCGATGATGTTCCGACTCATACAAATTTCAGAAAACGTACTGAAACTCAGTGATAATTTCAGAAACACTCACGACCACATACCGTGGTTCGCTATTAAAGGATTACGAAATAGAATCGTCCATGACTACGGAAATGTCGATCTGACAATTGTTTACGACACTCTACTAGGTGACATCCCTAAGATATACCAATTATTGAAGGGCATTCAATAAATCTAATCTTTTTTTCTGAAACCAAATGAATAGCAAAGTAATGAACTGTGCTACATGGGTTTAGGCAAAAAACGATGGATTAAAGATTCTGAGTTGATACAAAATATAATAAAAGTTGTAAGTTGCGAATTACAACACTTCTCGCTCCCCTATCACACAGCCTCCTATTTCGAATTTATCCGTCTCTGCATAGCTTTCGCCTTCTTTTTTATCAAAATTTGACGATATTTTTCATCTCTAATTAATCGATTAAAGCAGTATGCTGTCGCCTTGGCGTCTTCCAAAGCATTATGGGCATTAAATGTATAACCGTAATGTGAAGCACATTCTGTTAATTTGACCCACTTATAGTCATTTTTTGACTGCATCCAAACACCTATAACGGGAGCAAATTCTTGCATTAAATCAATCTGTTTAGTTTTTGATATATTTATCCCACCATTTTTTAAAAATAAGTATCAAATTTAGCCTCAAAAGAGTGCAAATAACACGAACATCTTTTAAAAGTATGAAACTGGTTAATATATGATGCTAAATATGCAAAGTACACTTATAATTTAAGTGAGATAGACGCGCAAATACGTGCTTTGGATGAGTTAAAGAAGCAAGGGTATTTAGATTGGGGGGGGGGAGTTATGAGCACATCATTAGAATACTCTGATCTTGATTATTTCTACGATGAAGAAATAGGTTATACGGACGTGACTGAAGATTTAACTTATCTTTCTATGGAAGAGATTGATAGACGTATTGCTGAATATGACGAAATGATGAAACATGCAAAACGTCTCCCTACCCTGGAAGAAATAGCAGAAAGGTTTCGAAAGAAGTAGTCTAGATTCTTGTAGCCCGCCTTATGAGCGGGCTTTTTGGCTTATAGGACAAAAGCGCGCCCTTAACCCTGCAATTTATGGAGTCAACAAAAGGCGCTGCACAAAAGCCGGAGGATTGGGGTTCTTCATGGCAACTTACGTTGAATATTTAGGCACGACCGAAAAATTTTCGTTTGACGATGGCGTTGCTTACTGCTTGGTAGGCATAGAAGGTCATGGCCTGGAAGGTCAGGAAATTTATCGAGTCTATAGTACGAATGATGATGCTTACAAATATAATTCTTATGATTTTAGAATCATCCCGCCTGAAGAACTTAAGAACTTTAAAATCGATGCAACTAAGACTTATCGAGATTTATATGAGTTGGACTTCCGAGAGAGCTCAGAAGGTTTAACTAAAGAAGAAGCTAGGGGATTCTATATTTCTAGATTATCGGCAACAGGACAACTACCTTGGACCATACGAGATTAGACTTTTAGCTAACATCTATTTTTAAGTACATGATGTAAAAGAGCATTCACGGCAGACAAGTTTACCACCATGATTCTTAATCGCGGATCTCTTCCCTATTCTTATTCATATCATCTCTAATTAGCTGTTTAATGTAGCCTGCTTTATTTGGTTGAGCGTCTAAGTGAGCTAAGATATCAGCTTCATTAGGACTAAATTTTATAATCCTTTGCACCATATTTTTACGATCGTATTTTGCATTAGCGCGCTTCTTTGCATCAGAGACCATTCTTAAATCCTTTCTATATAAGAGGTGAGTATGGTAGAATCTAGCTAATCGGGGCAACCAGCTCTAACTGGTCACCCCTTTTGGTTAATGCTGGCGGATGCTAATTCTGATAACGTATCCGCCTAACCAAATTTCTAAGACTACCTTTTTCTTTTTTATACTCACCTCCTTTCCTCTCGTAGTGTATTTATATTATACACTGCTATAAGTGTATATACAAGAGATTTAGAGCAACTTTTTTAGGATTTTCAAACTATTTTTTGGATTAAATTCTTTCGCTCAAGCGTTACCAAATATTGCCATGTTAAAACTTTGACATATCGGGCAAGTCGTCTACCTTGCCAAACGTTGCCATAATTTTGACGTTTTTCTGAGAAATACGATGGTTGTATAATTAATTTATATATGTTTACCTGCTGTTTTATATGAGAATGCAGAAAAAGTATTGGTGGAGGCGCGGAGAATCGAACTCCGGTCCATGCTAGAACATCAAGAGCTTCTACAAGCTTATCCCCCAATTGAATTTAAGCAAAAGCTCGCCTGAAGGCCCGCGTACTTAAGCCGAGTCCGTTTAATCTTTTCCAAGCGCATACAGACTACATCACTTGGAGCAGACTCCTAAAATGGCGTCGTAGCTAAGAGCGGAGTCTTATCCTAGCGAGACGTCGCTGACTATTGTTTAAGCAGCGAGGGCAAAACTATTGTTGTCATTTATTTTGACAAGTTCCCCTGTTTTACGTGGCGAGGAGACCACGACCTGCTTCCTCTTTTTGCACTATCATGTCGAAACCAGTCGCCCCCATAAAGAGAAAGCGCTTCGAACGTTTTCAAAGTTCAACAATCAGATTTGATTGGGTACTTATCTTACCACGCTCTTGCCCACAATATTCAAACTGAGAAAATCAACAAAAGTCGAATAACTTTATGCCAGCAAACTCAACAAAAATTCACCAGCAAGAAGACCTCTCTTACGCATCAAAATACTTACAAGCTCATGGACTTGGTATATAGTGTTAAGAGCAAAACTTAGCTGTTAGGAGTACTATGCTTGCACCTCAAAACAATAAAGCTCGCTCAATATATTCACTCGACGGCGTTTGGGATTTTAAGCTTGATGAAGACGACGAGGGCCTTGATGGCTTTTGGATGTCAAACAAACTCTACGCTCCACGCCCCATTCCCGTACCAAGCTCTTTTAATGAAATAAGCTTCGATATTGACGCCTATCGTGAAGATAATATCGTATGGTATCAGCGCACGCTTGATATCCCCGAGCGCCATACTTCCGACAGAATTTTCCTGAGACTTGAACATTTTTCTGGAGCTCTTGAGATCTTTATTGACGATGAAAACGTCGCAAGCCTTGCCTCTTCAAGCACGCCTTACGAGATTGACATTACCAGCAAATTCACCCCGGGAGAAAACAGCCTCCTTACCATAAGACTTGACGCGCGCAATCTTAAGGATTCAGACCAGTTCGCCTATGCGGGTCTTGATGGAAACATCATGCTCGTTTGTGTGCCCGATGCCTATATTGAAGATATTTATTTTGCTACGGTAGGATTCATCCCGCTTGCTACGGGCGGTCTTGATAGTGCCCAGGCTCGCTATGAAATTGTATTAAGTGACGAAGATACTCCTGTAAAGCTTGAGCTCAAAGACTTCCAAGGCAAGGTGGTGGCAGAATCTGACGAGGCAGAAGGCACCCTTGAAATTCCTAGGCCAACTGCTTGGAGCCCCAAGCTTCCTTATCTGTATACCTTATGCGTAGCTTCTGGCGACGACTACTACGAACAAAAAGTTGGTCTAAGACAAGTTGCTGTATTTGAGGATGGGCTGACTTTAAACCAAGAGCCTATACGACTTTCCGGCTTCAATTACGAAGCTATGGTTGCCGGTTTTGGTCGAGCCTTAAGCGATGCGCAAATCATCAAAGATTTCGAGCTCATGAGATGGATGGGAGCAAACGCCATTTTCTCTTCAAAAGGCGCGCTCTCAGAACAATTCTTAAACCTTGCCGATACCTACGGCATGCTCGTAATAGAAACTCCCGACTCCTTTGATGAAACGGGTGTCAAAAATCTCCTTGCTCGAGATAAAAATCATCCAAGCCTTATTACGCTTGCCTATGTTCCAGACGAACAAAATTCATTTGCAGATTTCAAGAATCACGTAATTGAATTTGATTATGCTAACCTTCCTTTAGCTCAATTACTCAGTGACAAAGCAGCGCTTGACGATGCAAGTAATGCTGACTTGTTAATCTTTTCACCTGATTTATCGAAATTAGAAGAACTTTCTATTGATGGCTTCGTACGTCTCATTTCAAAGGAATTAACAGCGCTTAGTGAAAATACCACGAAACCTGTGGTGGTTTACAACTTCACCCCTCAAGCTCATGAAGGCAAACGTTCCTATTTTGAAGAACTAGGATCTGAGGATTTCCAAGTTGCAGTCTTGGCAGAACTTGGACGAATTTTTGATGCTAACGCCCAAATTACCGGGGAATTTATCAACCACTTCACCGACATAAAGCTCTCGGGACAAGAAGACGGTCAGAATAGCGATTGCGCCGCACTCTTTACCATTGAGCGTCAAGCAAAAACTTCAGCATACACGCAACGCGTAAGATGGTATATCTTATCGGGAAAAGCTCTATAAACAACAAAAGCCCGCACTCTCTTGTTTGCGAGTGCGGGCACAAACCTTAGAGTGCAAAAAACTTAGTCAATCTTTTCAAATTTAGAAGCATCAGCACCACAGACAGGACATCTAAAGTCTTGTGGAAGCTCATCTAGCTCGGTCTCATAAATGTAACCGCATACCGTGCATAGAAACTTATTCATTTGTTTCTCCTTCTCTAAGGAATCCACTTCTGAAGATTCCAACTTACTGAATTTTTCTGCCGGCGCACCACAAACGGGGCATTTAAATTCTTTAGGCAGCACTTCAAGCTCGGTTTCTTCAATATAACCGCAAACACCACATTTAAATAAATTCAGCTTTGCCGAATTAGTACCTTGTGCCATATATTAAATCTCCTTTACCTACCATTTGGTGCACTTTTGTCTTGTACCCTTAGTGCAATACAAGTAATACTACGTACGCCTTAAACAAGTAAGGACTTTATCGCATTGAGCGCATCACGATTATTTGAAACTAGAAAAATTATACTGGTAGAAGAATCATCTTCGCTTTGAATTAAAAGCCACTGAAGTTGATCGTCCGTGCTTCCTTCATATATTTTACTCATCGCCTGCGCATTGTTTTCGACTTGATACTTGTCAAGTTCTCTATAGGGAAATAGGGCCTGACTTTCCACAAGTTTCTTTACGCTTGCCTCTGAAGATGTTGATTCCAAGCCTTGAGAAAGCATTGCTATTCGTACATCTACATTGCTATTAGGGTCGGTTTTTCTTAGCTTCGCTATATCCATTACTTGGTCGCTAATACGAGCACTCAAAACCAGGTCTTGCTTGTCTAACAAAGATTTCAAGCTCGCCAGAAAGCCCCGATTTCCGACAAGCGAGTCTATAAGATTTTCAGGTGTTAATTTTGACTGAACTTGATTAACCAGATCAAGGGGAACCTCTTCGTCATCCTTAAAATAAATGCTCACTTCGTTACCAAGTAATGCTATGGAAGATGATTCGCGATAGTTCGCTTTTTCTAAGTCTACAGAAAATTCTTCAAGGTTCCCGTCGATAAAATAACTAAGTTTCGGATACGTTCGCTGGTTAAAGATAAAAGCTATAAGCACAAATAACAAGACCAGCAAAACTGCTAACACAACAGAGAGTAAGATTACTTTCTTATTTTCATCCATTGTGAGAACACGCTGGTCTTGTTCAGTCATCTTATTGATTTCTAACTTTCAACTGGCGCCTAATATCACGGTCAGAGTCGCGTTTTGCCATATCTTGGCGCTTATCCCAAAGTTTTTTACCCTTACCAAGTCCAAGTTTCAATTTAACTCGTGAATGATTGTCGAAATACAACAAAAGTGGGACTAGGGTATATCCCTTGTCTTGAGTTTTACCAATTAAATATCTAATTTCACGCTTGTGCAGCAAGAGCTTACGGCGCCTATCCGATTCAACGTTTGCAATATTGCCGTGTGAGTAAGGCGCAATATATACATTTAAAAGAAAGGCTTCACCATCGCGAATAATAGCAAAGGCATCGGTAATCTGAGCATTATGCTCACGCAATGATTTAACTTCAGTACCGGTAAGCACGATACCTGCTTCGAAGGTCTCCTCAATGGCATAGTCATGATGAGCTTTTCTGTTTTTCGATATTACTTTGTAGTTAGATGTCTCTTTATTGCTCATCTAAACCCTTGTCATCATAATCTTTAAGACCTTGTCGAAGATTTTCAGCCACCTCTTCACCAACTAAATCACTGGTAATCTTGGTGTAGTATGCCTGTTTTTCCTGATCGCCTTCAAGTTCGGCTTCATTGGCAAACATGAGCGCTGTAGCAACTACTACTGCATTGACTCCAGCTGGGATTTTAACTTCCTCTAAAAGCTTTTCGACGAAATCATCATCCATGGTAAGTGGGTCATGACCAGACTCTCTTAGGGCCTGAGCAGCCTCAAGCGCGCGAGGATTTTGTAGATCAAAACGCAGCGCCATATTAGTGAGTGCAGCGGCAGTAGACACCTTCTGCAAGTTCATCATATAAGGAACGAAATTGAGGTAGGCACGAATCAGATGCTCGGATTGATATGCGCGCTCAAGCACCGAATAACTGAGCGTCAGCCAATTTTCTCCGTCTTCATCGACTCGATACAGTTCTGCCAAATTAAGACGATATGCCATATTCATAGGGTTCCACCTAATGGCACGCTTAAGTGCGTCTCGCGCAGAATCATAACGCTCAAGTTGCAGATAACAAAAGGCTAAGTCCATATAGATTCGATCAAAGGGATCTTCAACATCTATAAGTTCGCGCTCGTCTTCTTCAATTTTTTTGTAGAGCAACTTTTCGAAGTCGTTATCAAAGCTGAAATACTGAGTTTGTTCGTT
>JAUNLE010000053.1 GCA_030532415.1 Coriobacteriia bacterium
CAAACCGTAATGCAATTTTCTGAAATCATTAAACATATCCCTGAAGAGACGCCAATTTTTGTACGCGGAAAAATATATAACTCTACCGTAAATTATAGACTGGCAAAAATTTGCAGAAATAATAAGGTGCCTGAAATTTCCATTCATGGCTTGCGACATACCCATGCATCTCTTTTGTTGTTTAATGGTGTTTCAATCGCGAGCGTTGCGCGAAGGCTTGGGCATTCAAGTATCAACACAACTCAGAAAACCTACTTACATATTATTCGAGAGCTTGAAAATAAAGATGTAGACATAGTCATGAGAGTACTCTCGAACTTAAGTTAAACCCAAATAAACCATTCACCTGACAGGCTCACAAACCACCTTCTCCATGCTTATAGAGTAAGGTGGCTCATGGTTCTTCTTGTGCAAACCCATGGAATTGCATGAGCGCCTCTTTCCTTACGAAAAGTGATCGGCAGCAATCGCATTGAGCTGTGCGGCAATCTCCGAGAAATCCTGGTTCAAATCTAGTGTCTTTACACTAATCTTATTGCCACTCATCTGGTAGCTGTTATCAGGCTGAATAGCCTCATCCGTTGCCGCATAAAGCAGCATGCCAGAAACCTTGTGCGGTCTTGCCCCAAACTCCTCATCCTTGTTTTTGACGTAGGTAAAAATCTGGTACAGGTTGCCGGAATGGATTGTATGAACATCGTATCGGTTTTGGGTGGTTTGCGTATAATACTTGGCATCAATGATAAGCACGTCGCTACCCCTGGTCAGCATAATATCAGTCTGCATTACCGGAAGCATTGTGCCTACGCCATCATCCAAAGCCCAAGGTATCTGCGAGGCAGTAGCTGTAAGTTGCGGACACTCCTTGGCATAGTATTCAAGGATGAATTTTTCATACAAGCGACTCATGCACTGCCCATCAATGAAGGAGGACAGCGCATACTCTCCAGAGTCTGTTGTTAGCAGCATTCCCTCAACAATGAACTGACAAAGACTGATAAGCATACGGTAGGTGTTATTGTTTATCTGGAAACGGATAGCAGACCAGCGAATCATGGCAAGATCAACGGTGTCCACGTTCGAGAAAAACAGCATTTCTTTTTTCAGATTGTTTTTATACTCTTGATCTACCCTCGCATGACGCAGTAATAGCATAACCGTCGTTTTGAGTATCTGGTTCAGAAGATTGTTCTCGGACAACTCATCGTACTCACAGGTCAACACCCGCTTTCGGGCAAGCCTGTTTTGAATCGTTTCCGGCATAGCAATCTTGCCCCGAACAGTAGTGACATCTTCTTTACAATTCACGTACTCTCGGTACAAGCCTTGTTTCAGCTGCCTTGCGATACCCTTTTCCAAAATCGCAGCGAAAAGATTATGCATGTTCTCGAACTCTTCAGCAGCAACATCCTCATAACCGCCTTCATTCAAGGTCGTGAAGGCATACGAAAGCATATAGTATATATTCTTTATGAAGATGCTTTTATCTTTTATCATTTAAAGATGCCTTGTAAAATATTCTCCCATCGCTGGAGCGTATTGGCATCGTCGAACCAATACTCACTAAGCATCGGAATAATGTCATATTCAACGATGGAACGCAGCCGCTCCTCGATACAATCATCTAGGCCGCAAAAATAGCTGTGTCCAATACAAAACCCCCTACCCAAAGACTTATCTTGAGAAATTTCATGATTCAGGTCTTTTACTTTGTTTATAAGCTTGTCGAACGTCCTGTTCTTCAGTCTGTTCTGATAATGGATAAATCCCGCTGAATCAAAGCGCGGTTCCATCTCAAAGAAGCTAAAACGGCGACGCAGCGCATAGTCAATCATGGCAAGACTGCGGTCTGCCGTGTTCATCATGCCAATAATGTACAGGTTTTTCGGAACAGAAAACGGAAGCCCATCATAAGCCAGAGTCATTTCAGTGCCCCTGTAGTCCTTTTCGATTAACATCAAGAGCTCGCCAAAAATCTTACTCATGTTGCCACGGTTGATTTCGTCGATGATGAAGAAAAATTCTTGGTCTGGCTGGCTTTCAGATTCTTGGCAGAAGCGATAGAAGATACCGTACTTCAGCTCAAAACCGTCCTCAACGGGCTTATAACCCATTATGAAGTCTTCATAGGAGTAGTTCTGGTGGAACTGAACGAACTTGATACGGCTTTCATCCTTTTCGCCCATCAGAGACCATGCCAGCCTTTTTGCCGCGAAAGTCTTACCAACACCGGGGGCACCCTGCAAGATGATGTTCTTCTTAGTGCGAAGAACGGCAACAAGGTTTTCGTAGAGTCTTTCGCTCATAAACACTTCATCAAGGAAGTTTTTCTTTGAATAAGCGTATTCTTCTTCGCTTAAGTCCTCGTTCACATACAGTTTGACATGAGAGAGATCGACCATATCCAGAGCCGCTGAAAGCTCGTCACGAAGACGCCAAATAAAGGAGCCTTTTTCCTCCTTTGTTGCACTGCGACCAACATAAAGAATTGGCCAATAGCTTGAATTTTTATTGAATGGACGACCCGTCTTGCGAACAATTCTCTTCGCAAGTGAAGATGAGCCGGAATTATAGAAATTCATCGACCCTCCGTATGCTAAAGAAAGCTCTGTGCAGCTCGCTTGTCCACCATGATCCTTCATTCGTTTCATGATTTCAAGGCTAGCAGTAGTAAAAACTTCCGGATCATTAAGGAGCTTCACCCACTCGTCCACAGTAAAGCTTGGTGAGAAAGTAATCGGGGACCAGCTTACTTCTTCTTGTGCAGCTGCATCTTTTAAGCGATATTGGTCAGTCATGCAATTACCCCTTTATGCCTCTCAAGCTCATATAAATTTCTTCAGTAAAGATTCCAAGCTTAATGCCTTCGAATATACGGACAGCAACTGGCTTACACATCACAACTCAAGCTCTTCCCAAAGCTCGTTGATTGGTTTTGTCCTTAGTGTTCCCGCTTGTTTTTCCGCTTCATATTCTGCAAATGCCTGTAAGTCGTATTCATCCTCAATACGCTCGAGCAAAGTAAGTCTAATAATTTCAGACACAGTACGGTTATGGCGCCTTGCATAGGCTTCAAAAATATTCAGTTCTTCTTCTGAAACATTCAAACGAATAGTTTGCATATACACCACCATCGCAATACTAGGTCTGCTGCCTAAAGTTTTCTTACGGATTTCTGCTTGAAGCTTTCTACAAATTTTACCTTACAAAAGAGACATTTACTTTTAATGAACACGCTCTCCCATCGAAGGTGAAGTCGGGTAAGCGCACAAAAAACGTCTAGCTCTCTTTGTAGACTTTTTGAAGCAACGTATTCTTCAAGGCGGGCTTCCTTTTACCGTAGAAGTCCCTAAGAGCCACCTATACCCTACATTCAACACGCTAAAGGTGGCTCTTGTTTTTCTCTTCTCTGCTTTGCTCGCTAGCGCTGCACCCCCACAGCCACATACTCTAACGATGCCTCCGGCTTGTAGGTCTTTCTGTCCTGATACTCCTGACTCTTTCCGTCATTCCAGTTTTGTACCGGACGATAATATCCCGTAATGCGGCTATAGACCTCGGTCTTTTTGCCACACACAGGGCATTCAAACGCTTCACCCACAATATAGCCGTGGTCCCTGCAAATCGAATACGTGGGCGAAATCGTGTAATACGGAAGCTCGTAGTTCTCCGCAATCTTTCGTACCAAAAGCGCTGCCGAGCGCCAATCCGAAAGCTTTTCGCCCAAGAAGGCATGAAAGACCGTGCCGCTGGTATAAAGCGTCTGAAGCCTATCCTGCACGTCTAACGCCGAGAAAATATCGTCCGTATAGCCAACGGGCAAGTGACTTGAATTGGTATAGTAGAGCTTGCCATCCTCGTTTGCGCTTATAATGTCGGGATAGCGCTCTTTGTCGTGCTTTGCCAAACGGTACGCGGTAGATTCAGCGGGTGACGCCTCTAGGTTATACAAATCACCATACTGCTCTTGGTAGTCGCTCAAGCGCTCACGCATGTGCTTTAAGACACGTTCGGCAAAATCTTGCGCTTCCTTGTGCGTTAAGTCTTTAGCAATCCACGGCGCATTCAAGCCCGCTTCATTCATACCTACCAAACCAATGGTCGAAAAGTGGTTGGCGAAACTTCCCAGGTAGTGCTTGGTATAAGGGTAAAGTCCCTCGTCAAGCAGGCGGGTAATGGTAATTCTTTTGATCTTCAAGCTTCGTGCGGCAATGTCCATCATGCGGTCTAAGCGGCTGAAGAATTCATCTTCGTTCTTCGACAAATAAGCAATACGCGGCAGATTAATGGTAACCACGCCAACTGAACCGGTCGACTCGCCGCTGCCAAAGTAGCCACCACTCTTCTTGCGAAGCTCGCGCAAGTCCAGACGCAAACGACAGCACATCGAACGCACGTCGCTTGGCTCCATGCTTGAATTAATGTAGTTAGAAAAATACGGAGTGCCAAATTTCGCCGTCATCTCGAAGAGGAGGCGATTGTTTTCTGTATCGCTCCAGTCAAAGTCCTTCGTAATCGAATAGGTTGGAATAGGATACTGAAAGCCACGACCATGAGCATCGCCTTCTATCATAACCTCGATGAAGGCTTTGTTAATCATGTCCATTTCAGCCTTGCAGTCCTTGTAGCAAAAGTCCTGTTCGACTCCCCCTACAATGCAGGGCTGGTCGGCAAGGTCTTTGGGCACCGTCCAGTCAAGCGTAATGTTAGAAAATGGAGCCTGCGTACCCCAGCGGCTGGGCGTATTCACCCCGTAGACAAAGCTTTCAATGGCGTGCTTAACCTCGTTATAGCTAAGCTTGTCATGCTTTACGAAGGGCGCTAGATAGGTGTCGAAGCTCGAGAATGCCTGTGCTCCTGCCCACTCGTTTTGCATGATGCCTAAGAAGTTCACCATCTGATTACACAGGCTTACCAGGTGTTTTGCAGGTGCGCTCGTAATTTTACCGGGAACCCCGCCCAAACCTTCGCTAATAAGTTGCTTTAAGCTCCAGCCCGCGCAATAACCGGTAAGCATTGACAGGTCGTGCAGGTGAATGTCGGCGTTGCGATGAGCGCGCGCAATCTCTTCATCATAAATTTCGCTTAACCAGTAGTTTGCGCTAATAGCACCAGAATTAGACAGAATCAAGCCGCCAACTGAATAGGTAACGGTAGAATTTTCCTTCACGCGCCAGTCGTCGACCTTCAAATAGCCGTCAACCAAACCTTTGTAATCCAAGATGGTCGAGGACATATTGCGCAGCTTCTCGCGGTTTTTGCGATACAAAATGTAGGCCTTGGCAACCTCGGCATAGCCCGCACGCTCAAGCACAGCTTCCACACTATCTTGGATTGCTTCAACTTCTATTTTTTGATCGATAATCTTGTGGGTGAAGTCGGCCGTAACCTGCAGGGACAAAAGATCAATAATGTCTTTGGTATACGGAACCTCACTTGCGTCGAATGCCTTGGTAATTGCGTTAGCAATGCGGCTTAAGTTGAATTCAGCAATGTGTCCGTCTCGCTTTACCACTTGGTACATAGGCGCTGCCCTCTCTTTTTCTCTTCGCTCTTATCTAATCTTGGTATTCGCTAGGTATGGTAGAAGCATTTCTTGAAAATGCTTAAGGTCTGACTGTGTAAGGGATGAAACACCCGTGCCCAGAAGGGAGCCTGAGTCCTGAAATGCCTGCAAGTAGTAGCGCTTGGCGCCCTTAATCCAAAGCCCCAGCTCACGCATGCTATCTTGCGTATGAAAGGGTGCACACACGGTGGTTCTAAACTCGTAGTCAAGACTACTTTCCATAAGCATTCGTATGCTTTGTTCGACCTCTTTCACCACGTCAAAGCCACCGCAGGTCTGTGCGTAGGCGCTTGGTCCGTTCTTGATATCCATCGCCACGTAGTCCACCAGGCCTTCGTCTAAAAGTTCTTGCAAAACTTGCGGATTCGTGCCATTGGTATCAAGCTTTATGGTGAAGTTGAGTGCACGAATGCGTGTTAAGAAATCCTTCAGATCTTTATGAATAGTAGGCTCCCCGCCCGACACGCAAACTCCGTCCAAAAGACCTTGACGACTTTTTAAGAAGTCGAAGAAGGCTTCCTCGCTTATGTAGTTCGCATCGTTTTGCGGCAATACGAGCGAGGCATTATGGCAGAAAGGACAGCGCAAATTGCAGCCTTGCGAAAAGACCACGCAGGCAAGTTTTTCTGGATAGTCAAGCAAACTAAGTTTTTGCAAACCGCCAATACGCACCTGCTTCGCTCCCCTCTTATTTGTATGCGCCCGTACGCTTTTTTGCCGCTCTTGTGAGTGTTGGAATAAAAGTACCGCCAAGGGCAGCTGATAAAAACTGCGTCCCATGCGGCTTTCATAGTATAGGTGTTACGAGAAGAAAAATCTACATATTGTAGTAAATATTTCTTTAACCACAATATATTGTTGTTGAAGGGCGTTTTAAGCTATGGTTTGCATGTATAGTTACGACTAATTGAAGAATATGAAGCGCCGTCTTAAGACGAACGGAAAAGACAGGATTACTTCAGAACAGATTGGTTACCTGCGGGAAAAATTATCTGAAAAAGAAAAGTTGGATTTACTTGCAGAAAGTAAAACTACGAGTGCTTGGGTATATGGCGTAATTAAGAAAATCTGTGAGCTGTAATTTCGTCTCTTAATTATGCTCAATTACATTCACAATACAACTGCATCGCAAATATGAATATCCCTAACAGTGCTTATTTTCACAATTACTAGGTCAATAGAGAGAAGCGGCTCATGCAACGTACGCATGCAAAACGAACAAGTGCGGTAGACAATCTATCCACCGCGCTTGTTTTAATTAACTAAGGTTTGAAGCTTACTTAATTACTTATGCTTGATTTCTCTTACGTAAAGGTTTGCTTAAAGCCACAAGCGCTAAAAGTCCACTAGCAGCAAGGATGCTGTACATTGCAAAGTTGCTTGAAGCATCTCCTGTTTTAGGGAGTGCACTTGGCTTAGCCTTCACTACTTGTTGTTGTGCACCTTCTGTATAGAAGTCATCTCGAGCATAGCGATCTGATGAAGGGCGTTTAATAGCACTTTCATCTGCAACTTTCCAGACGGCTTTTAAATCATGGTCTCCAGTAAACTCATACTCTTGTCCAGCGTAGTATTTAGAACCTTCCCAGTAAGCAAATTCATAACCAGGACGCTTAGGACCTTCAGGCATTCTGACTTTCACACCATCTTTTACAGGAATTTTTGCTTGGTCTTTATAAGTAATGCCATTTATAACAAGTTCATACCCTGGGAAGTTAAAGGTAAGGATGTGGATGTCACTTGCTTGTTCTTGAGGTTTATCTTTCCATACTGCTTTTACGGTAGTCTTTTCATTTACGGTAATGGTAGCGCCTGGTGCTTTTTCTTCGCCTGCAACTTCCCAAGCCTTAAACTCTTTTCCTGCAGGTGCGACAAAGCTACATTCTGGAAGCGCATAGTCTGAGCCTTCTTCAACTTTAACATCTGGCATTTCGCCACTTCCACCGTTTGCATCAAAGCTTACGGCTACTTTTTCTACGAATTCGACATTCAGTTTAACTGCAAAGGCAAAACCATCTCTTGTCGTGTCAGCATCATACTGGTATTGCACGACAGAGTCATCAGGTGTGGAAGGATCAAAAGTAAGAGTGGTTTCAGATACATTTAAATATTTGTCTTCCGAATCACCCTCAACCTCCCAACTATTTATATTTGTTCTAGAAAAATCGAATTTACCGGGCAGAGATGAGAGGTCGAATTTGCGAGTATCCTTATCAACTTTGATGTTATATTCCTGTGGTTCTACAACTAAAGATACTTCACCAAGAATCTGATTATTTTCGATATCTAGACTTGTGAGATTATTATCTCCACAATACAAATATGTTAAGTTTGGGTTATTACTTAGGTCAAGACTGGTCAGCTTGTTGTTGTCACAATGCAATTCATCCAAATTAGTGTTTTTACTAACATCCAGACTGCTCAACCCATTATGGGAACAGGATAGAAGCGTCAAATCCAAGTTATTGCTTACATCTAAGGAGGTTAATTCATTATTATGGCAATACAATTCCTTCAAGGCAGTGTTTTTACTTATGTCTAAACTGTCCAGTAAGTTGTTGCTACAATCAAGCAACTGAAGTTTAGTAAAATACTCTATTCCCTTGAGACTTTTAACACCTTTGTCATTTATAGGAATCATTGTCCTTAAATCTAGTTCACTCTGAGAAAGCTTCCCGTCATCATCTGTATCAACAAAGTTTCCGAGAAACTCTCTAAATTTCTCATCAGGAAAGTTTTTTTCATCAATCGCAACGCCCCCCCATTTTCAGAAGCGAGGGCTGTCTGTGCCATCATAGGCAGAACACCAAGTACCAGTGCAAAAGCCAATGCCATAAATGACATTACTGCACTGAATGTCTTTCTACACTCCATTACAACTTTCCCCTTTCAATTCAACTCGTTTTATTCTACTCGTTTTTATATAAATAGTCTCTAGTAATGGTCTAAGGTCATAATTAACAGCTTAAAGGTCTTTGAGTCCTTAGATTTCGCTCATACGAGTAAGTTTTACATACGAAAGGGGTGCTGACCTAAGCCAACACCCCACTAGCAGACACACTTTTGTCCATTAACCCTGCAAAGGCACGGTAGAAATACCATCTACCGTGCCTTTGTTTCATCAACTAAAGTTTCAAACTTTAAGTAATTACTTAATTACTTATGCTTGATTTCTCTTACGTAAAGGTTTGCTTAAAGCCACAAGCGCTAAAAGTCCACTAGCAGCAAGGATGCTGTACATTGCAAAGTTGCTTGAAGCATCTCCTGTTTTAGGGAGTGCACTTGGCTTAGCCTTCACTACTTGTTGTTGTGCACCTTCTGTATAGAAGT
>JAUNLE010000054.1 GCA_030532415.1 Coriobacteriia bacterium
TCCTCTTAGCGCTCATGTTTAAGTATCAATCCACTGAAATCATGGGGTATCCTCGCACGAGGGCAACTTCCCCATCAATGCCATATACATCTTTAAGACTTTGCCGCCTAAGTATTGATGAATCGCCGTATGCATACACCGCTCCCTCATGCAAGAGGATAAAGTGATTGCAAAAACGAAGGGCTAGGTTTAAATCATGCAAAACAATGAGCGCTGTTATGCCTTCTTGTTCACAAATTTCTTTTATGATTTCAAGCACTCGATACTGCCCATAAATATCCAAAGAGCTCGTAGGTTCATCAAGGAGAAGAATGCGAGGCTCCTGCGAAAGCGCTCTTGCGAGCATGACCTTTTGTCGCTCTCCGCCTGAAAGTTCGCTTACATAGCGCCCTCTGAGCTCAGAAATTAGAAGTTTGTCCATTGCTTCATGAACGAGCATATGGTCTGTTTCGCTAAAATGCCACGACATATAAGGTTTGCGACCAAGCATCACAACATCGTGCACCGTAAGTTGAGTTATGGGGACATTTTGGGATACGTAGGCAATTTTTTTCGCGAGATCTTTGTTTCGTAAGGCTAAAAGGTTTTCGCCATCACAAAGAATTTCACCAGATTTTGGCGTAAGTATCTTGTTGAAACACTTTAAAAGCGTGCTCTTGCCAACACCATTGTTTCCTAAAATCGCACAAAATGAGCCCTTTGGCACCGTGAAGCTTAAATCTTTAAGTATGTGTGGTCTGCCCTTATAGGCAAAATCTAAGTTTTTAACTTCAATCACTGTTTGTGGCCTCCTTTTAAGAGGAGGTACAAAAACATCGGGCCACCCAAAAATGAGGTGATAGCGCCTATGGGCAATATTATTGGACTTAGAACCATGCGCGAAAACAAATCTCCAAGTAAGAGCAACAAAGCACCAGCCATCATTGATCCTGGCAGGAGATACACATGATTATTTCCTACTGCAAGTCTTACGATATGCGGTGCAATTAGGCCAATGAAATTGATAAGTCCGATTTTAGAAACCACCAAAGACGCAATAAGGCAGCTCAGTAAAAGGTTTATAAGGGTAAAGTTTCGCACATTGATACCAAGACTCATTGCCGTATGTTCATCGCTCGTAAGCGCATTATAATTCCAGCGGTTGAACATAAAGTACGCGCTTAAGCTTAGTACTACGAAAGACAACTGCAAGACATCTGCATTCGTGGTATTGCCAAGGCTGCCAAAAGTCCAAAAGACGAGTGTCGTAAGCTCAACTTCGCTTGCAAAGTATTGCATGAGCGCGGTAGCACCTGTAAACATTGCGCTTATTGCAACACCTGCAAGGATTATGGACTCAGGTGTTATGGAACGAAGTCTACTTAAGGCAAGAATAAGCAAGGCAACGAGCAAACTTCCCACGAATGCACTAAGAGGAATGCTAAGACTTCCTAATACGCCAAGCTCCCCCATATTCAGCACGATAATTGCAAACGCGGCACCAAAACTTGCGCCTTGAGAGACGCCCAAAGTTGAAGATGATGCAAGCGGATTTCTTAGAATACTCTGCAAGACACAGCCGCTAATGCCAAGACCTGCTCCCGAAAAGACGGCAGTAAGCACTCGGGGCATACGATTATCTTGCACGATAAGATTTATCTTTTGATCTGATGCCAGTCCAAATAAAGCACGGATAATCTCATAAAAAGGAGTGTTGTAAGAACCGAGCCACAAGGAAAATAGCACTGCCAATAAGAGCACAATAAACAATGTTAGTAGGAACAGAATATTTTTTCTTCGTTTTTGTAAGTACTCTGAACTGTGTGAATACCTGTCTGTTAGCTGTCTTGCCACGTTTAGTTCCCAAGCGTTATTTGTTTAAACTCAAATCCTTGTTCTTTTTGATCAGGATAGGGGTTGCTTCCAAGCAGTCTTTCATAAATTTCAGCAGTTTTTTCTTCTATATCTATATCTTGAAATTGCTCTGGATACAAAATTTTAGCTGCATAATAGGTGTTTGCAAGAGCGGTATCTAGATTAACTGCACTGTATCTGAACGGGATTTGAGAATAGACCTTCCCTTCTTGCATTGCCTTAAAATTCTGATAATACTCTGGATGTTCAGCATAATCTTTCTCAATTAAAGAAAGGTTATCAAGGCTTATGAAAAGATAGTCGGGGTCCCACGCAAGCACCTGTTCAATATCAACGGTAAAAGGACCATTTTGACCTGTGGTATCGGCAAGATTTATAGCATTTATTAACGCAAGTGGGGCGTAGTGCGCTTCGGTTCCATCAAAACCACGAGCACCTTTATAAGAAACACCACCAACATATACGCTTGGTTTTTGCTCATCGGGAATTGAGGCTACACGATTTTGTAAGTCAAGTTCAATCCCCTGCAAGTAGGCAATCAAATCTCGTGCTTCTTGCTGCATACCGTATACTTCACCCATAAGCTCAAGCGTATCGTAACAAGCCTGATCAAGCGCGCTATCACTTCCAGGCACAACGACTACTGGAATAGCAGTTTTTTCCTGAAGTTGGTCTGCCTTATCACCTGAAAGTTTAGAAAGAACGATGAGCTGAGGATCGACCTTAATAATTTCCTCAGGATTTAGCTCCATGTCACTACCAATAACAGGGAGTTTTGAGAAATAGTCAAAATTAACATAGTTGTACAAACGGTTTATTGAAGATTCTTCTTTTATCTCTGCGTCGCTTACCCCAACAACTAAATCTTGTGCTCCAAGGTAGGTAGTATAGCGAAGAGCACCTACGCCACCGCATACAATGCGCTCAAGGTGGCCAGGAATTTCAACACTTCTTCCCAAAGCATCGGTAATCACGCGAGAGTTTGCAGCAGTTTTTTCAGATTGCGCATCAGACTGCGTGTTAGCTTCTGTAAGAGCTGCATTCATGTCGCTCATAGATTCGCTGGTATCAAGCGGCGTTTGGGCGCACCCAGCTACAAACAGGAGCGAAAAAAGCAGTAGTGCATACAGTAGGTTTTTTGTTTTGAACATGGTCGTCCTCAAAACTTTATGTGAATTCAGTAACACTAATAATAAATTATTCACACTAAAAGTAAAGAGAAAAATAAGATGCCCTCCTTATTGACCTTGCAACAAAGAGGGCATGAACTAGCTCGTGTTGGGTTTACAGAAGACTTAGCATGACTTTCTTCTTAGTTTGCTTCCTATAAACAGGAGCGCAAGTGCTAAACCTCCTAAAGCAAGCGCGCTGTATCCCACAAGATCACTGTCAGAAGTTTTCGGTATGTTAGGAGGCGTTCCTGGAGGTAGCAGCGGTGGTCTATGAGGTTCGTTAGGAGGAGTTCCTGGAGGCGTCTGCGGTGGCCTATGAGGCTCTCTTACGTTAAGTATCTCGAAGCCTCCTTCGACACTGCCGCTATATACAGCCTTATAACCTTCTGGAACATCAAGTTCCTTCACGCTATATGTAATCGGAGCTCCATCTTTGTCGGTCTTTGCTAAATCCTCAAAGACGTGTTGCCAATGGTTTCGATCGTTTAAGACAACTGGATCTCCGAGCGCCACGCCATTTGCATAGAGCTGAACCTTTATTTGAGCGATAGGCAAACCAACCCAACGTTTCGTAACTCCAATCGAGTAACTTGATTCATGGGTGTTGGTAACGGTAAAGCGCTTAGTATTGTAGTCTGAAGAGCCAGTTATAAGCGTGCTATAACCCTCAATCGCCTCTTCTTTCAGGCTATAGTGAATGAGCTTGGATTTTTCATCATACTTCGGCAAGTTTCCTACATGTGCCTTCCAATCATTCTTAGCACTTAGTCGCAATTCTTTAACTTGCTTGCCATCTTTATCGACCGCTGGTTCTCCATTGGCCAAAACATGAATGACAACTTCTTTTGTTGGAGTGCCGACCCATTTCTTTACAACATCAAACTCTACCCATGTAGGGTTATTGAAAACTAAGCCTATACTGCTTTGTTTATCAGTAATAGTTACTGGAATCTCTTTATTTAAAAGCTGATATCCTTCAGGTGCTTCAGTTTCCTCAATGATATATTCACCAAAGTCTAAATCCCTAAATTCAATCATTCCTTTTGCATCAGTTTTCGCTTCTTTAAGAGGCTTTTTCTCACCTCGCTTGGTGATTGTAAAGGTGGCTCCTTCTAATCTTGTCTTTTCGTCTTCATCATACTTCGAGATAATAATTCGACCCTTAAGTGGTTGATTATCTTTATAGCGTTTTATTGTTCCATCAAAGCCTTCTGCCTTAGTTTCATCTGCAAGATTGAACACAACAGGACGTGTATCTAAACGATAGCCATCAGCGGGGTTTACCTCGATAAGCTCATACTTAGAGACTTGTGAGAATTTAAAGTCTCCAAAGTTTACCTGCCCCGTTTCATCTGAGGTGAAGCTTCCTTGCTTTACTCGTTTTCCATCTTGTCCAATTTCATACAGGTCAAACTCAACACCTTTAAGCGGCAAGAAGACATCGTAGTGGTCTTTACCTTTAGGCCTCATACGATACTCAGGATGGTCTTTAATGAGCTGTTCTGCATCGCTCAGACCTATATTGCTAAAGAGGGTGCTGCCTTTAATTATTTGAATCTCAAAAGGAGTGTTGTTAAAGCTGTATGCAAACGTATACCGTATGGTAGTTGGACTTAACTCAGCTTGCTTATCCTTAATATCACTCTGTACTTGAGCATCTGTTGGTTCATGCGGAATATACACAGTCTTTTGAGCCAAGGACTTTATGTATCCAACAGGCGCAGAAATCTCTTTCAGAATATATTGGCCAGGTTTGATGTCTTCAAAAATTGCCTTCGCACTACCGTCAGCTTGTATTTCTGAAGTAGCTCTTTGAATCTCCTCATCATTTTGATACAAGCCAAACACGGCACCTGCTAATGGTTTTCCTTGATCATCAAGCTTTTCAACTTCAACTCTTCCCTTAACATCTCGTTTTGGGTTAGGGATATTAAGAGCGTTTTGTCGAAATGGAGTTCCGTCTTCGGTACATATTTCAGCTTTGTCATTAATCTTAAAGGTGTATTCGTTCTTATTATATTGATGTGTTACATTCTCTGGGTTTTCTTGCTCTTGTACTACATAGAGCTTGTCGATTTCTAGACCATCGAGTGTAGCAATTCCTAGTTTGTCTGTAACAAGGGTCCATGAATGTTGTGGGTTGTCCTTCTCCCAAATTTTGAAGCTATAGTTTGCAAGAGGACCATAACCAAAGTTGCTTAGCTTATCAATGGCACTAATATCAAATCCGTATGGAACAGAAAGCTTATGCAATTTAATGCGTATATCTTTATTGACGATGGCTTTATCACCGATGTATTCGATATGCGTATTCTCTTTATTAATCGTGAACTCAAAAGGCTTAACTGGAATATATCCGGTTACATCCTCTGGAAGGACTTCACTAACTCGGTAGCTACCCTCAATAAGCTTGTCGAGCTTTAATACTCCGTTTGTATCTGTACGCTTCTCTTCATAATATGTGTCATTGGTTTTACTGATACCTTGAATTTTAAATAAGACGTATGGAAGCTTAGTTTTATTGGCATTAACTTTTTCTAAAACAAAATCTCCGTATACAGGTTTGATATTGGTAAAGGATTCAAGGGTTCCTAAATTAATGTCAAAAGTCTGATTTTTAGCATACTGAGCCTTAAATTCATCATAGCCAAGACTGTAGCTTGCCTCTTCATTTATTAGATAGCCTTCAGGAGCTTTAACTTCCTTAATGGTGTAGCTATTTAAAATTGGCAGGTTTTTAAAAGAAACAAGACCTTTTTCATCAGAGATGGCCGTATATACATTGCCCTCTTCATCTTGAGCTTCAAAGGTAGCACCTTCAAGCGGGTGAGCCACCTCATTTTCATTTAAAGAATCCTTAGCAAGTTTAGTGAAGCTAATTGAACCATTCGGAGCAGGAAGCTCATTGTAAACTTTATTTGGTTCGAGGAAGCGCATGGTTTGGTCATCATCTCGAACATAGGTATTGAATGCTCTTTTGCCAGTTAATTCAAAATCGTTGCTCGTATCATTTTTAGGAGCAATCATAGGGATGATGATATCAAGACGCTCGTTTGCCTTTAGCACAACGTCTTTATTCGCAGTAACTTTAATAGCACGCGTATTTTCTGCAGGCGAAGCACTCCAAGAAAGATTCTTAATAACTTCGTCAGCCGATTGGTCTTTATAGTCTATTGGAGTATTGCTGTTCCAGTAAGAGATGGTGTAACCTTCTGGAACTTGTATTGGCTTGCTTAAATCAAGCTTGTTTTCAAACTCCGAGCCACGCGCAGGACGAACTTTGTTACCAATATTCTCCTCTTGAATGCTTATATCGTCTACATATGGGAAGAAATCAACAACTTCAATATTGGTACGATCAGATTCAAGGTTATTGATAAGGGATAGTTTGTATTCGAATTTACCTTCTGATTCTGTGGCTACTCCACTCGAGCTAAATAATAAGTCTCCTGCTTTTCTAATATACTTTCGAGCATACATTTCTCGAATCTTATCCATGTCAAAGGATGTTTCATCATAGAGCCATCCTTCATTATCGGAGCTGTTTGGAAGGGTTTTCTTGGTTCCAGATTTCTCTAAATGGTCGTTGTCGAAATTAACATAGAGCTCGTTGGTTACATACCCTGGCTCGGCATCTGGCTCAACGACCGTGTCGATAGTTGCAATACTAAAGACTCCAGGATTCAAAACGTCGGCACTAAACTTAATAGCAGCACGTCCCGTTTCATTGAAGTTTTCAATGATTTCGTATTGAGGATTGATTGAACTCTTAAATCCTGGGCTCGTCATAATTTTTTCAGGCAAAACACCTTTTGGCATTAAGTCAATCATGACGAAGTTTTTAAGTTCTTCTTTAATAAGGCTTGAGCCGCCTTCTACGATTCCATTGTCCAATACTACGATTGGCTTTAATCGAAGCGTGTAAGAACCTTTTTCACCTGGATAAACGGTTCTCGTTCCTGTATTCGGATAGGTTTGCGTCTTTTGAATTCCCATTCGGGCCGTATAATCACGAATATGGACTTCAGCGTGCTGACCCCATAGATAATTGCCAGACAGATTATCCCATTCATTGGAATAAGCGCTGATAACAATATCGCTTCCCTCTTGTTTAATATCTCCTCGTTCAGAAGCGGGTTCTGTGCTATTTTTCACATACAAATTACCCGCAAGCACTGCATAGTTCTTGAAAACATTTGCAGAAGACTGATTTTCCGGATCGTATTGTTCTTTATCGGGTTCTCTTAACTTCGTATTAATGTGAAAATCTAGAGCAGAAAATACCTTGTGTGAGCGTGGAAGTATGAGCTGTACATAATCTATGTCTTTAGCTATACCTTCAGGAAATACAACTTTATTGTCAGGTGACATCTTAAGCGTTTCGCTAAAGAGTATAGTATCTTGTGCAGGATCTAGGGTTTCTCCCCTTTGTTGATAGGCAACGACTGAAACTGAAATTCCGCCTGCCGTGTTATCTTTATGAGGGAAACTTACTCCATAGTAATAGAGTCTTTCATCGAGCTTATAGTCTGTAATCGCAACTTCTTTTAGATCGGTAAGTTGAGCAAGTGAAGACAGTCTTAGTAAGAATGGAATAACCTTTTCTCGATCTTCTTGTGTATCGTAAAAATAATAACTAAAGGTACTGAGTTTTCTTGGACCTGCAGGAAATTTATCAAAGCGAGGATCGCCATCTGAATAGACGTTTTCATAGCGTGTCGTATAGATGCTAATGTCATCATGCAGGGCAATAATATCTTCTAATTCACCTTGATCGTGCGGGGTTAAGATTAAATCCGCCTGGAGCTGAACATTATATCCCGATTTGATTCCTGGAAAAGAAAGGAAGAGCGCAGGCAAAAGGGCACTTGGCATATTCGTTGCTTGAAAATTAAGCTGTGTTTTAAGAATTTGTTTGCCGTTTTCGTCAGTGCTTAACACCCAATCTGGGTTACGTGCTGGATCAAAGCTTGCAGACAGCTCTTGTTCTACACCGTTTTCATCAACTGCAATATAAGTAGGCAGCTCATAGATAATTTCGGCTTTATCGACGTTGCGTTCTAGCTTAACCGTTTGCGTATTGAAGCGAACCGTATCTTTCGTTTCAGTACTTACTCGATAGTCGAGCGTTCCGTCTTCTTTTTGATAATACTCAAGTTTTCCCATATATCTTGGGCCATTTGCATCTGGGCCCAAACTACCATAGTCATAGTCTGGAAGATTAAGAGGACTCGTAACTACCATGCTTGGTTTGTTGTAATAACCAATAAGCGTAAGAGGTTCTGCAACAGAAAGTGTCTTATATGCTTCACTTCCCTTGCTCTTAGCATCGAGCGTTGCGTTGATGGTAAACGAATAATTATCAGGGGTTACCAAACGATTAAATCGCCACTCGATTGGTACTTGAAGTTGGGTACCTCCTTCAAGCGTATCTAATTCGATTTCAACGACACCATTGTTTACGCTAAAGCTCTTAACTAATGAGCTTGATTCGGTTGGTACTTTAATTGCTTGTTCGTCTAGATATTTTTGATCATAAAAGATGCGAAGTTTGCCATCAGTAATATGTGTATCGATACCGGTTACGTCTAGATATAGATACGTTCTCATAGTTTCACCTATGTAATATCTAGTCTTAGATGCACCGGAATTTGAATCATAGTCGTAGAATTGTCGCATCTCAAGGCCTTCAGTATTAATGTATTCTTTGCTCATATACCTGAAGACAATTTCATTAACGAGGCGCTCATCTGGAACTTCTATTTCTTTTTTATCCGTAACCGTTTCATACAGCTCACGGCTTTCTTCACCTTGGTTTTCTGATATTTTGTACGCCTGAATGTCTTTT
>JAUNLE010000055.1 GCA_030532415.1 Coriobacteriia bacterium
AATTCAAAAAGCGAGCGATCGTTTAGAGGATGTATTAAAAGAAATTCCTCGAGTAAGAGCTGAAGTTGGATTTCCGCCGCTTGTAACTCCAATGTCACAAATCGTTGGAACTCAATCAGTCTTTAATGTATTAACTGGTAAACGCTGGAGTGTTGTATCAAAAGAGATGAAAGACTATCTCTTAGGTTACTACGGTAAGGCTCCAGGTCCAGTTGACCAAGACATCTTTAAAAAAGCTGTTGGAAAAGATGAAAAACTGCCTGATGATGTAGCGCCTTCTTCTCTAATAAGCACCACCTATGAAGATGTTAAGGCTGAAATTGGCGACTTAGCTAAATCTGAGGAAGATGTTTTAATGTATGCGCTCTTCCCACAATCTGCGCGTACCTATCTCTCAAAACATCCAACTCCTGAAAAGACAGAATTTTTAATTGAAAATGAATCAAAAGCAAGTAAGGAGGATGACTACGTGGATATCAATCAAATCCGTGAGCTGATTCGCGCAGTTGAAGAGTCAAATATTGGTGAAATTACTATCAAAGATGCTGGTAGCGAAATTACTGTTCGCAAATCAGATGTAGCTGTAGCTGCGGCAAGCGTAAATCAGTCGAACGCAGCACAGGCAAATGCGACTTCAGCTCCAAAGGCAGAAGAACCAAAAGAGGCTCCAAAGGCTGAAGAATCTGCAAACGTAAGTCGTCCAAGCACCTGGGTAGCAGTGACTTCTCCTATAGTTGGTACGTATTATCAAGCTCCAGCTCCTGGTGCTGAGCCCTTTGTTAAAGTGGGCGATAAACTTACCGCTGGTGATACCTTATGTATCGTTGAGGCCATGAAACTTATGAACGAAATTACGGCAGAACAAATGTGTATTGTGCGCGAAGTTGTTTTAGAAGATGCAACTCCCGTTGAATATGCAGATGTCCTCTTTTATGTTGAGCCTATAACGGAATAGCGGTGCGAAGGATGTTCAAACGAATTCTAGTTGCAAATCGTGGTGAAATTGCTCTACGTGTTGTTCGCGCATGTCACGACCTTGGAGTAGAAGCCTACGTTGCTTATTCTGAGGCAGATAAAGATACGCGAGCAGTTCAGTTGGCAGACAAGGCTGTGCTTATCGGACCTGCGCCTTCTGCCAAGTCATATCTTTCTATGCCAGCGCTCATCGGAGCAGCTCAGGCATTTGAGTGCGAGGCAATTCATCCAGGATACGGCTTTTTATCTGAAAATGCAGATTTTGCACGAGCTTGTGCCGAAAATGACATCGTATTTATTGGACCTGACCCAGATCTTATCGACAAGATGGGTGAAAAGTCCAATGCTAAACAAACGATGAAGAAGGCAGGGGTCCCAACGGTACCAGGTTCAGACGGTCCATTGGAATCTGCTGAACAGGCACGTGAACTTGCGGCTGAATTTGGATATCCGGTCTTAATTAAGGCGAGTGCTGGTGGCGGTGGTAAGGGTATGCGCCTTGTTGAAAAAGAGGCGGATATGGAACATCAATATCAAGCAGCTAAAAGTGAGGCTAAGATTGCTTTTGGAAATGATGAGGTGTATCTCGAAAAATACCTCATTCATCCTCGTCACATAGAAATTCAAGTATTAGCTGACAAGCATGGTAATGCTATTCATTTGTGTGAACGCGACTGTTCGGTGCAGCGTCGTCATCAAAAACTTATTGAGGAGGCTCCATCTCCAGCACTCGATGAGGCATTGCGCCAAGAAATGGGTGCAGCTGCTGTTAGGGCTGTAAAAGAAGTTGGCTACACGAATGCAGGAACCATAGAATTCTTACTTGACGCAGAAAAACATTTCTATTTTATGGAGATGAACACAAGAATTCAGGTAGAACATCCAGTAACTGAGTTTATTACCCTTGAAGATTTAGTGCTTGAACAAATTAGAATTGCTGCAGGTGAGCCCCTAGATTTCGGTCTTGATAAAGAGATTTCACCTATTGGGCATGCCTTTGAATTCAGAATTAATGCAGAAGACCCCGACCATTCCTTCAGACCAAATCCGGGTAAAATTACTAAACTAATATTACCGGGTGGTCCAGGAGTTCGTGTAGATACTCATATTTATGAAGGATATAAGGTTCCACCTACCTACGATTCGCTTATTGCTAAGCTTATTGTATGGGGTAAAGACCGCGAGCAGGCGCTTGCCCGTTCGAAACGTGCTTTGAGCGAGTTCGTTATTGAAGGTATTAAAACGACTATACCGTTTCACCTTGCTGCGCTTGAAGAAAAAGCTTTTAAAAACGGAATGGTCTATACCGATTTTATTGAAACGTATATGAGTGAATATCTTGCTTAAGAAGGAGCTTTGATATCTGTGGAACATGAGATTTATATTGGAAATCTTGGAATTGCAAGTGAAGTAATTACCACGATAGTACAAATCGCCGCCCTCAACCATGATGGTGTTGAGTCGGTTGGTGAAAATATACTTACAAATCAAGCTAAGAAGCTCTTTAATCAATCACCTGCAAATGCCGGTGGTGTAGAAGTGGCGGTAGTTGACGATAAGCTTATGCTTTCAATTAGGCTTTCAGTTTTTTATGGCTACAACCTAAAAACTTTGGCACAAGAAGTTCGTCTACTGATTGCTGATGCGATTAAAGCACAGCTTAATGTAGAAGTTTCTGCCATTGATGTATTTATTGACCATATCGTTATTCCAAAGAATTAAAGAGAGTTTATATAGTGCCTATTAAATCAGGACGAACAAAAAGTAGAACACAAGCCTTGCAACTATTATTTCAAGCTGAAATTTTGCAAGAAGAACTCTCGGCTTTGCTTGATCAAAACATCTATGCCTTAGAGGAAGGTCCGCTTGATGACTTCGGAAAGGACCTTGCCTTAGGTTCTTATGAGCACATTGATGAACTTGATCAAGATATTGCTCGCGTATCAGAAAAATGGGACATATCTCGTATGCCCCTAGTGGATAAAAACATTTTAAGAATTGCACTTTATGAGATGAAATTTGTAGAGGATATTCCCGTAAATGTTTCGATTAGCGAGGCAGTTGAAATTGCTAAAGCGTATGGTGGAGATGAATCCTCAAAGTTTATCAACGGAATTTTAGGTAAACTTGCGCTTGAATTAAGCGATGAAGCCTAGAGGAGCATAGATACTATGAGTTTGAGCGATTCATCAAATTTTTCTGAGGTATCGAAGCGTTTAGGTGAAATTTTAGACGAAGTTAAGTCAAAAGATACTTCTTTAGAAAAAAGCTTGGATTTATTCGATGAAGCGATTGTATTAGGAGCTCAAGCAGTTGAGCTTGTCGATCAAGAAGCGCTGGGTGAGTACGAAAGCCCTTCCGAATAGGAGGTTTTCAACGTGACTGATAATATTTTAGATGCAATATCTTTTCCTAAAGATTTAAAAAAGCTGTCCATGAGCGAGCTCGATAAACTTGCCTTAGAGCTCAGAGCTGAAATGATTGCTATTACCTCTAAATTTGGAGGTCATCTCGCGCCTTCGCTTGGTGCAATTGAGCTTATTTTAGCTGCTCACTATGTTCTTAACACGCCTAAGGATAAGCTTATCTTTGACGTAGGACATCAGGCGTATGCTCATAAAATTATTACTGGACGTCGCGACCAAATGTATCAGTTGCGCCAGCTTAAGGGTATTTCGGGCTTTACGAAACGAAAAGAAAGCCCTTATGATGTCCACGATTCAGGCCATGCATCCGACTCACTTGCTGTAGCGCTTGGTCTTGCCTTCGCGCGGGATTTAGATGGCGGGGATGAAGACATCGTTACCATCATTGGGGATGCTGCCATGAGTGGCGGCCTTGCTTTTGAGGCGCTCAATGAAATTGGTTCTGAACAAAAGCGCATGGTCATCATCTTGAATGATAATGAGATGTCAATCTCGCCAAGTGTAGGCGCCTTTACGAAATACCTATCCTTACTAAGGGCCAACCCTGCCTATTTTAAAACGCGGGATTTACTTGAGCATCGCGTGCAGGGAAATCTTGGTAATTTAGGAAATGCTATCGTGCGTGCAGGCGGGCAGCTTAAGGATGCTGCCAAGCAACTCTTAGTGCCAGGAATGTTTTTTGAAGAACTTGGTATTACGTATCTGGGTCCAATTGATGGTCATTCAATTCCAACGCTTATCACAACCTTGCGCCACGCGCTTTCTATGGATGTTCCCGTATTGATTCATGCCGTAACGAAAAAGGGAAAGGGCTATTCACCAGCTGAAATTGATGCCGAAAAGTTCCACGGAATATCTCCGTTTAACGTTTCTAGTGGCAAAAGCCCTGCTAAACAGGCCCCTATTTCTTATACAAAGGCATTTGCCGACCAGCTTCTTTTAGAGGCAGAAAATGATGAAAATATCATTGCGCTTACGGCTGCGATGAAGGCGGGAACTGGTTTAAAAGACTTTGCAGATACCTATCCAGAAAGATTCCTCGACATGGGAATAGCCGAAGAGGCTACGGTTACGACCGCAAGCGGTATGGCGATAGGTAATAAAAAACCTGTGGTGTGCATTTATTCGACCTTTTTACAGCGCGCCTTCGATGAAATAGCAACCAATGTTTGTGAACCAAATCTATCGGTCATATTTGCTATAGACCGTGCAGGCATTGTTGGTGAAGATGGGCCTACGCACCATGGTCTTTTTGACATGAGCTATCTGCGCTGTTTGCCAAACATGAAAATCATGTCACCTTCCAATGAAGCGCAGCTTAAAGATGCCTTATACACCGCACTTCGCTTAGATGGTCCCGTTGCATTTCGCTATCCAAGAGGATCTGCCACGGGTATGGAAATTCCAGAGCAAAGGGTTTTTCTTGAGCCCGGTAAATCAAAACTCGTGCGCGAGGGTAGCGATGTAGAAATTTTAGCTCTTGGCCGTATGACAAATGTTGCGCTCGAAGCTGCTGAACTTTTGGAAGAACAAGGAATTTCAGCAGCGGTCAGAGATATGATTTGGCTCAAACCGCTTGATTATGAGGCGCTAAAAGAGGCTGCTTCTAAACAAGTTCCCCTTGTCACCCTAGAAGAGGGGGCTAAATTCGGTGGTTTTTCGTCTGCAGTACTCGAATCTTTGAGCGACCAAGGCTTATGCCAGCCTGTTTTGCGTATCGGTATCGAGGATGAATATGTATCCCAAGGCGATATGAACATGCTTTTAGAAAGCGTTGGCTTGTCAGCAGAAACCGTTAAACAAAAAATTTGCAGCTTTCTTGATTTACATAAATAACGTAGGTGGCTATGTCTAAGCGTCGTGTTGATGAACTCCTCGTATCACAAGGTTACTTTGCCAACACAGACGCAGCTTTGCGCGCCATTATGGCTGGAGAGGTAAGTTCTCATGGCAGGCGCCTTACGAGCGCGGGCGAAAAAATTCCTGAGGATAGCGAATTTCACGTAAAAACAAAGCTCGCTTATGTTTCGCGAGGAGGTATTAAGCTCAAAGGTGCGCTTGATACCTTTAGAGTTTCAGTTCAAGATGCCTATTGTTTAGATATTGGGGCTTCAAGCGGAGGATTTACCGACTGCCTTTTGCAAGAGGGAGCCCGCCATGTTGTATCTGTTGATGTAGGCCAGGCTCAGTTCGATTGGCGTTTGAGAAATGATGAGCGCGTTACCTTGCTTGAAAAAACCAACATTGTTGACGTAGTTCCAGACCAGTTTGAACAAGCCTTTGACCTGATAGTTTGCGATGTCTCTTTTATTTCTTTGCGATATATTTTAGAACCAGTCGCTAGACTTATAGCTCCCCATGCTTATTTTTTAACGCTGGTAAAACCTCAATTTGAAGCCGCGCGTGAAGAAGTAGGTAAAAATGGAGTGGTACTTGACCGAGCAGTTCATGAAAAAGTCCTCGAGAGCCTGGTGTCAATGGCGCATGAACGCGGTTTTTCTGTAGAAGGACTGGCTCCATCTTTAATAAGGGGGGCAAAAGGGAATAGAGAGTTTTTTATGCTTGCTCGACTAGGCGAGTATAGTGAAAAGATAGATATACAAAACGTTGTTGATGAAGCTTGGAACTGTTAGAACTATGCAATCGATGAAAATTTTACTCGTACCAAATCATATGTATACTGCCTCGGTGCAATCAAGTGCCATGCTTCAAACGTATTTAAGCGAGCAAGGTTTTGAGGTTGAATGTGCACCTGATTTTAGAATAGCTAGTAATTTCGATAAGTCATACGATTCAAGCGGAACTATCTTATGCATCGCCTTGGGCGGAGATGGCACGGTGCTGCGTGCTGCTCGCATAATTAATTATAATGAGGTGCCTATCTTAGGTATTTCCTATGGTCATATGGGCTTTTTAACCTCGGGTGTTCCAAAGGATATTCGTGCGCTTGTTCAAAATGCCCTAGCAGGAGAATTAAAGCTTTCGAAGCGATCGACATTAGAAATTGAAGTTTTTGATATTGATGAGTCTGGTAAAGAAAGTCATGAAAGCTGTTTTGCCCTCAATGAAGTAGCGGTAACACGGGGCAATTCAGGGAAAATGATAGCCTTTGATCTATCGGTCAACGACATTCATTTAGCAAGCGTAAGAGGAGACGGTGTGGTAGTTTCAACTGCAACGGGCTCTACAGGCTATGCTTTATCAGCAGGAGGACCAATCGTTTCTCCCGATTTCGCTGGTATGATTTGTGCTCCAATTGCACCTCACACCCTAACTACCAGGCCCTTTGTAACATCGCCTTCCGATATAATTCGCATCGAATTTGAAGATGAATATGGCAAAGACCGCTCAACGTATGCCGATGGCGTTTTGCTGTCTTCAGGAAAACGTACCATAGCTGTAGAGGTAAAGCGCGGTCCTGGGGACATAGTTTTATTGGCGAACAGTCACGATTATTTTTATCGTAAAATCTCGAGCATATTTTATGGAGAATGCCATGATTGATGAGCTTTCGATAAAAAATCTAGCGCTTATAGAACAAGCACAGTTAGAATTTGACGAACATTTCACGGTAATAACAGGCGAAACAGGTGCCGGTAAATCGGCAATTCTTCATGCGATTAAACTTATTATAGGCGAGCGAAGTAAGGGCTCTTTGCTTAGTGAGGGTGCAGAAAAACTTGAAGTTGCCGCTCGCTATTTTTTTGAAGAAGAAGCAGATGAAGAGGGGCATATAGCATACAGGAGCCTCAGTTCAAGCAATAAAAGCCGCGTGAACATTGATGAGAAGATGGCAAGTGTCAACGCGCTCAAGGAATATTTTGGATCCAGGGTCGATTTTTTAGGGCAGCATGAACACCAAAGCTTGCTTAAAGCCGCAAACCACGCAGATATTTTCGACAATTGGATAGGACAGGCTGCAACTGAAGCAAAAGACGCATATGAGCGGGCCTTTGAGGAGCGACAGGAAGCCCTTGCGGCGCTTGAAAAAATACGTTCGATTTCTCAGGATAAAAGCGGTGCCCTTGATATTGAGCGAGAAGTATATGCCGAGATCGATGCGCTCAAGCCAAGGCTTGGTGAATTTGAGGAGCTTGAAGAAGAATTACAGGTGCTAGAACATGCCGACTTGCTTCATCAACACAGCATGCAAGCGCTTTTAAGCCTACGAGAAGATCAAGGAGCCTTAGAATCACTTGCGTTTAGTATTCAAGAACTTGAAAAAATAGTTGAATTTGACACCAGTATTCATGCCTATCTCAAACGTTTAGAATCTGTCCAAATAGAGTTAGAAGATATTAGTCATGAATTGCGTTCCTATAAAGATAATGTCGATTTAGACGAAGCGCTCCTGGAGCGAAAAAGACAGCGTCATCACAGTCTTTCTAGAATTATGAGGAAGTACGGACCGAGCATGGAAGAGGTCTTAGCGCGCTTGGAGACGGCTCAAAAACGTATATCCTTACATGATGACAGTGAGTTTCTTATTCAGGAGGCTGAAGAAAAACTTAAAGAAAGCGAAGAAAGACTTGCTGCTCAAGCCCAACATTGGTATGAGCTTCGAGTTCAGTATCAAGAACGCTTTGAGCAATCCGTTTTTTCTTATCTGGAAAAGCTTGAAATGGCTCATACGCGATTTTTTGTCAACATTGAGCTCTTTAAAGCTGAAGAACAAAGCGCACATCAAGCAATGAAGCTCGAGTTCTTGCTTGCCCCTGATGAAGAACTTACTCCTAAACCTCTTCAGTCAATTGCTTCAGGTGGCGAGGCATCGCGTGTGATGCTTGCGATAAAAGCTGTTATGGGCAACAGTGATACGCTGGATACAATTATATTTGACGAGGTAGACACAGGTATTGGTGGGTCAGTTGCTCATGCAGTTGCCGATGTGCTTGAGGAATTGTCGCAAACACATCAGCTTATTGTAGTAAGTCATCTTGCTCAAATAGCCCTCAAAGCATCAAAGCATTACCTCGTCTACAAAACGCTTGACGGGAAAGCGCAAACACGGGTTAAAAGTCTTGAGGGACAGGAGCGCGTTCAGGAAATTTCTCGAATGCTTGCAGGAGAACAATCTGAGCATTCGCTTAAGTATGCTGAAGAATTACTTCGCAAGGCAGGAAAGCAATGAGTTTTAGTGCACCCGTTAAAAAGGATAGGCGCTCCAAAAACCTTGTCTCACGCCTTGTTCCAGGCGATATTGCTCTTTTAGATCATGAGGATATAGACCGCGTAACTGCAGATATGCTCGTGCAATGTGAGGTTTCTTACGTTATAAATGCCTCACAGTCAATCAGTGGAAAATATCCCAATGTAGGTCCAAAGGTTTTGCTCGATAAGGGCCTTGTCATTATAGATAATGTTGGAGAAGAAATATTTGACCAGGTAGAAGATGGCGATATTCTCGTCATTGAAGAAGGACAAATATTCAAA
>JAUNLE010000002.1:0-38657 GCA_030532415.1 Coriobacteriia bacterium
CTCATTTTGTCAAATAATTTAATTCGATATAAGTAGAAGAGCGCAGCATGATAAAGAAAGCTTTCAGACCAAGCTGCAAGTAAATTTTTATCAATATACTCTTCTTTAAGAATTTTATTTCTTTGCTGTAAAGTCTTTTCGAATTCTAATTTAATTTTTGAATAGTTTTTATGAAGTTGTATTCCAAAAACATCTAAACTTTGTCTTCTTAAACCAGGTTGACCTTTAATGATTTGTAAATCATCTGGATAAAACAAAACACTGGGTAGAACTCCTCTAATTCCCCTGCTGTTAGTATTTTTTCCATTTAATTTAAAAGTTTTTTTATCCTCTTCTATAAATAAATCTATTTCAATTGCCCTTAGTTCATTTTTAATTGACAAGCTTGCAGAACTTAATAGCTCCACATCATGTAGTAAATTTTGAGCCTGCGGATTTCTAAAAGAAACACCGCTGGTAAGTAGTTGAATTGCTTCAATCGTGTTAGTTTTACCAATCGCATTAGGGCCTAACAAAATAGAAATATTGCTATCAAATTCAAAATACTTATGAGTAAAGTTCCTATAATTTTTTAGTTCGAGCGAATCTGCATACAGCTGCACTAATTAATCCTTACAGGCATAACAAGGTAGAGGTAATTAATAGCACCATAGGATTTAAATATTCCTGGGCGAAGTGATGACTGTAGTTCTAAGTCAAGCGATTCACTATCTTTGTAAGATAAGCCGTCTTGAACATAACTATAGTTGAAGGCAATATCCATGTTTTCACCTTCTATTTCAGCCGGAATAGATTCTTTTGCTCCGCCTTGATCTGGTGTCTGTGCATAAAGCGTAAGCGTTTGGTTTTGAGCGTCGATTGAGAATTTAACAGGAGTAGCCTGACCTGCCATAACAGATACTCTATGCAGGGCATCTACTAAGTCATTGTTTGAAACACTTAATTTCGTTGCGCTTTCTTCTGGTATAAGTTGTTTGTAGTTAGGGAAATTACCTTCAATCTTTCTTGCAATATACACCGTATTTTTGAAGGTGAAGACGATTTGATTAGACGTTTCACCTATTAATACATCCTCTTTTTCTCCCGCTAAAGAAAGTGCATCATAAAAAACATTTGATGGAATAATTAATTCAAAATTACTCTCTAAGGAAGATGTTTCAACATTTGTATCTGCTATAGCAAGACGATATGAATCGGTTGCTACTAAACGAACGGTATTATTTTCGACTGTTAGCAAAATACCATTTAAAATTGCACGATTTTTATCAGTAGATGCAGCTTTTTTGACTTTGGATACCATATCCAACAAGAGTTGTGATGGCAATTGTACAGAAGTGTTTATTTCATAACTTGGAAATTCTTCAAAATCATCAGCCGACATCGTATTTAATTTAAAGTGAGCACGTTCACAATCTATTAAAAGTACGGTGTCTTCAAGGGTGAAAGTTATATTTGCATCAGGAAGAGACTTAATAATTTGAGCAAATACTTTACCAGGGACTACACAGGCACCCTCTTCTTCAATAAGTGCTTGAATTTTATCTTGGATGGATATTTCTAAATCTGTTGATTGTAAAGTTAAATAAGGCTCTTTTGCAGAAAGGAGAATACCGGACAAAATAGGTAATCTTGAACTTGCAGCAATACCTTTCAAAGCAGTATTTACAGCAATGAGCAGAGTATCTTTGCTTACCGTAAATTTCATCTTCAAAATCCTTTCTTAATATAAATAAATAATAATGATAATAAGCTTGGTGTAGATGTGTAAAAGTTTAAAATCTGCAGCTAAAGCTTGGTAAAACCTTTAAAACTAAAAAGTTTAAAACATCATTGTTATACACACGTGACTTTTCAACCACTTTCCACTTTCCACCTAAAACAGAGGGATATAAACAAAGAATCCCAAATTTTCAACACAGTTTCCAACCAGTAAATATCAACTAAGAACGCTCTCTAATTATTACTTTTAATTGTTCAATATCATCGTAAAATGTTCTATCTTCTTTCATTTTCTTTTCGATATTTCCAACCCCATTCATAATAGTAGTATGATCGCGGCCTCCAAATTTTTTTCCAATGGAAGCAAAAACTTCATCAGTTAGTTCACGAGATAAATACATAGCTATTTGTCTTGGGAAATTAATATTTTTTGTACGCTTTGAACCAATCATATCGTCATGTGACAAACCGTAACGTTTTTCTACCTCTCGCTGAATGGTTGCTATTTCAATTTTTTTACGCTGCGTGTCAAAAGCATCTTGAGCTAATTCAGTAATATCTTCGCGTGTTAGTTTATTACCGTTTCTATTTTTTGAGGTAGCAATAACCATTACCGATGTTAAAAATCCTTGTATTTCTCTGATGTTTGAGGATGAAAGTTCAGCAATATGTCTTAACATTTCATCCGAAATTTCAGCTTGATACCAAGATTCTGATTGAGAAGTTCTTTGATAGAAACTCTCTAGAATTGCGAGCTTCAATTCAAAACTAGGTGGTTGAATATTCTGTGAGAGACCTGATTGAAATCGCGAAGTCATTCTTTCGTCCATCTTTAATTATTTAGGAGATCTATCGGCCGATAAAACAATTTGTTTACCTTTAGAAATTAAAGATTCGAAAGTTGCAAAGAAATATTCCTGAGATTCATTCTTACCTTCAAAGAACTGAATATCATCAACCAGTAATACATCGACATTTCGGTAATGTTCCATGATAGGTTGACCAGTTTGTTTCTTTTTAGATTCAGCAATTTCACGGATATAGTCTTGTAAAAACTGTTCTGAAGTCACATATAAGGTTGTTTTTTCAGGATAAAATTCATTGATGTAGTTTTTTATTGCCATCAATAAATGGGTTTTACCAAGACCTGATTTTGAATATAAAAAGAAGGGATTAAACATTCTACCTGGCATTTCTGCAACTTTTTGTGCAGATGCCATAGCAGCAGCATTTGAATCTCCAGCAATAAAGGTGTCGAAGGTTCTTGAATCTCTAATTATATTTCTCTGACTTTTCCTTACTTGCATTTGAGGCGCCTGTTGTACAGGAGCTATCTCTTGGCTTGTACTTTCAGGTATTGAGTTTTGTATCCTAGCTGGAATTTCTTCTTGCTTATTTTTCGCTGCATCAAGCGCGGGCGTTTCAGGCATTGCTGTCTGTATTTGATTAATTTGTTTTGTTTCTGCTTGATTATTGAGCTCTTTATTCAGTTCTTTGTATATTTCGGGATTAAATTGAGCGGTAAATGAAAAATCTTCTAAGGTAATGTCTTGCAAGCATTCTTCAATTTGTTTTTTGTAGTCTCTCATCACTACGTCAGCAGGCCATTGCAATTGAGATACACAAATTAAAGTTAAGTCCATGATTTTATAAGGCACGAGCTTTTCAAGCCACGCTAACATTTTTACATCTTGATATTTTTGTCGGACTAATTCCAAAACATCCGACCATATTAAATGCGCACTGTTATCCATTACCTATTTTCCGTTCAAATTTTTACGATGTACTTCTTTTAAATAAATAATCCCTTGTTGAGTTATAGTTCGTTTTTTATCACCATCTTTTTGGGCAAGAAGATATCCTTTATCCTCTAAACTCTTGAGTTGACGATAGGCTGTTGATACAGGGATATCTAAATAACTATTTAAATCAGTGGGTCCAACTGAGCTTAAGTCGGCTGATAATTCTAAAATTTGAATCTCTTTTGAGGTAAGTACTGGATATTTAGGTTCATTATCTTCGACCTCGTGTCTACCATTAACAGTTCCAAAGCCAGGAGCTTCAAACGCAGTAATTGTTATAACAGTGCCTCGCTTAATATTATTTTCAATATAAAGTGTTCCACCAGTTTGTTCGAGATACTGCTTTACTATAGGTAAACCGGAGCCTACACCTCGAATATATTTCTTCATAGGCTCAGTAGCAGAAGTAATACCTACTTTTTGTGCAAGAGAAATATCAACAATACCAGGTCCTTGATCGGTAAAACGGATTTTATTTCCCTTTTCCATTATTGAGATTGTAGGTTCTATAAAGGACGCGTGAATAAAATTTTCAACGAGTTCTCTAATCACCATAAATGAGAAAGAACCACCTTGTTCCTCAATAATCTTATAAGTTTGTATTTCGATTTCATCAAGATACGCAGCGGTTTCTTTAGCTTCTATAATAATTACGCGTGGAGTGGATAACAGATCATCATATACAGCTATACGACATGGATATTTTACAATTGAGTAATCTATATCATTATCAATATGGTCTAAATCTTCTTCATGTAAGGTATTAGACTTTTTATCAACAAGATTATTACTATCTTGAAAATAGTTTTTCATACCTGTTTTCCTCCCCTCTTTTTAATTTTTCATCAAAAACACTATCAACATACTATGTGGAAAACTCAAATCAATAAAAGATAAGCTCAGGAACGAATAAGCCCAGCTTATTTCATATTTTTCCATTATGAAAACCATGCTTATACAGAGCTTTTCCAAGTTATTAACAAAGTTTTCCATCTTTGTGGAAAAAGATGTAGAAAAATGAGTAAAAATTGGAAAAAGCCAGTAAAATTTTTCTCTCAAAATGGAAAAGAGATGAAAAATATTAAAAAGTTGAAAACTCATTATTTCATAAATATGAATATCTGCTTATATTTATGCATTATTAAAAAGCTTTCCAGTACTTTTAAATATTTTTATTGATTTATCAAGTTTCTCATCTAGTGTGTACTGAATTCTATCATTAAAATTGTGGAAATCTTCTCACTCTATGGATAATTTTAAAATTTCTTAGTTCACAAGCCGTTATTCATGTACTATTAGAACAATGTTTATTGACTAAAATGCAAGATAAAAGATATAATTCGTAAGCTTATCTACATATGCATTAGTTTTTTTGGAGGAAAGCAAGACAATGAAACGTACTTATCAGCCTAATAAGCGCAAAAGAGCTAAAACTCATGGCTTTCGCGCTCGTATGGCAACTGCAGGCGGACGCAAAGTGTTAGCAGCACGTCGTGCTAAAGGCCGCAAGAGATTAACGGTTTCTGATAACTAATAATTTATGTATGTTATTAAATCTAAGCAAGAGATTGAAAGCATATTTAAAAATGGACGCTGGTATAACCATCCGTTTATAAATGTTTTAGTAAACCAATCAGATACACAACGCGATCCTTTGGGTCGCGTTGCTTTTATTGCAGGTAAAAAAACAGGGATGGCCTATCAACGAAATCGTTCAAAAAGAATGTTGAGGCAAGCTGCATTTGAAACAGGTTTACCTATACCTGGTTATGACATAATACTTGTAGCTACTCCTAAAACGAAAGAAGTTAGTTTAGAAAAGTTACATGAAGCCTTGGAAAAAGTACTGCTGAGAGCGCATATTAAAAATGAAAAGCATCGTTAATAAGCTTTTATGGCCACTTAAAAAAAGCTTTGTCTTATTAATACGGTTTTATCAGATTTTTATTTCTCCCCTTTTACCACCTTCATGTATTTATACACCTACCTGTTCTCAATATGCGATTCAGGCTATTGAGAAGTATGGACCTTTTAAGGGATTGTACTTAGCTATTAAGCGTATCTTACGCTGTCATCCTTTTCATAAAGGCGGCTACGATCCAGTTCCTTAATTTACGTGTTAGCCTGGAGGCTTTATGTGGAATTGGTTTTTAGATTTTATATACTCGATACTTCAGTTCTTTGTGGGCTTGGTGAGTGACTGGGGAATTGCAATCGTAATAGTTACGGTTATACTGCGTCTATTTATGATGCCACTTACCCTTAAACAACAAAAATCTATGGCACAAATGCAGAAATTATCTCCGAAGCTCAAAGCGCTTCAAGAACGTTATAAAGACGATCCTCAGCGTTTAAACGAAGAGATGATGAAGTTTTACTCTGAAAACAAATTCAATCCTATTGGTGGATGTTTACCGATTCTTATACAGATGCCGGTCTTTATTGCTTTATTCCAGGTGTTACGTACAAGAGTTCCTGGTGACGCAAGCTTTATGCAAATCCTCCCTTGGCTTACTCAGTCTCCAAGTGCAATATTTACTTCACAGCCATTACTTACTTTCATACCTTATTTAATATTTGTAATCTTATTTGGTTCTTTGACTTTAATTCCTATGTTGATTCAGCCAAACTCAGATAAAAATATGAAGTATATGGCTATTGCGATGAGTTTAATGATGCTCTGGTTTGGTTGGGTATCACCAGCAGGTGTTTTATTGTTCTGGGTTATTTCTTCAGGCTGGGGTGTTATCCAACAGCTAACCATTAATAAGAAAATGAAACTTGAAACAGAAGCAGAGCTCGAAGCACAAAAGGCTTTTGAACCTGTCGAGGTGGATGTAGTACGTAGAGTTAAGAAAAACCGTCCACGTAAAAAGAATTAGTATCTGAGGCGAAGATATGTTAGATCAAAATGAATTAAATACGTCTGAATCAGAGGATATACAAGCAGAACCAAATTCAGACCTTGAATTAAAAGAAGATTATTCCGATTCTATTAATCCTGAGTTAACTAGAAAATTAAAGGCGGGAGAAGAGCTTAGTGATAAAGATATCGACTTTATCGCAGATATCAGCGTTAACGTTATCAGAGACATTTTAAGCTTTTTTGATGCGGAAGACTCCCCTATTGACGAATATGAGGGTGATGAGGGAGAGCTTATTTTCGATGTTATTAACTCAGAACTTGCGGTCTTGATTGGTAAACACGGAAAAACACTCGATGCTATTCAACTACTTGCTACTTCTATTATCTATAATAAGATAAATTATCGATTCCCTATCGTTATTGATATAGAATCTTATAAAAATAGACGAAAGCAGAAACTAATAGAATTAGCAATTAATTCAGCGCATAAGGCGATAAATCAAAATAGAAGCGTAAGATTATACCCTATGAATGCTTATGAACGTCGTATTGTTCATGTTGCGCTCAGAGACAATGTAAACGTAAAAACTTATTCTGAAGGTGAAGATCCTCAAAGACGCATAGTTATACAGCCCGCTGACTAGAATTCTTGAGCTGGTGAATTATGTCAGATGCTAACGTTTTTCAAATTCTATCTGAAAAAGAGCAAATCCTTTTAAAAGAGGCATTGCTCTTTTTTAATATTGAAATTTCTGACGAACAAACTTTTGAATTACTGCATTATCTTGATTTGCTCTTAGTAAAGAATCAAACTCTGAATTTAACGGCTATTAAAGACCCAAAAGATGCTGTTATTCTGCATCTTGTTGACTCGCTTCTATTTATAAAAATGTTGCCACTCAATTTAAATGGCTCCCTCCTAGATATGGGCAGTGGGGGTGGCCTTCCTGGAATTCCCCTAGCTATTGTCTCCAATCTTAGTATTAATCTTCTTGATTCAGTTGCAAAGAAGACAAGGGCTCAAGAAGAATTTATTAATGCATTACAATTAACTAAGGCTAGAGCATTCAATAACCGCATTGAACTTTTTTCTAAAGAGAATAAATACAAGTATGACTATGTGACAGCCAGAGCTCTTGCGCCTTTGAATGTTCTTATTGAGTACGCTTCTCCCCTCTTACCTGTTGGGGGCTCTCTTATTGTTTCAAAATCAATTCAAATCAAAGAAGAGTTAAGAGAAGCTGAAAAAGCTCTCAAACTATGTGGATTTAAACTACATTCATCTGAATCTTTCAATCTTCCTTATGATTATGGTTACAGAGAACTGTTACTATTTAAGAAAGTAAAATTAGAAACTATTGCTTTACCTAGGTCTAACGGTAAAGCAAAAAATCAGCCATTAACTTAGATGTTTCACGTGAAACATCTTAATCTTTGGAGGAACCTTGGATTTCACAGATGTTGAGCGTAAAACAAACGAATCATCGAGAGTAATAGCAATACTTAATCAAAAAGGTGGAGTTGGTAAATCTACAACCACAATTAACCTTGCTGCAGCACTAGGAGAAAAGAAGAACAAGGTCTTAATTGTAGACTTTGACCCCCAAGGAAACGCATCTAGTGGACTGGGAATCGATAAAAATGAAATAGACTCATCAATTTACGATGTCTTATTGAATGAAACTGACATAAAAGATGTAATACTCGAAAGTAGTGCAAAACATGTATACCTTGCGCCAGCAACTATACAACTCGCAGGTGCAGAAATTGAACTAGTGTCAGTCATGGCACGTGAAATGCAATTAAAGAATGCACTTGACGAGATACGTGACGAATTTGACTATATTTTAATTGATTGTCCTCCATCATTAGGTTTACTTACAATAAACGCACTTACAGCAGTAGATTCAGTAATCATACCGATTCAAGCGGAATATTATGCCTTAGAAGGTGTTTCAAAGCTCCTTGAATCAATAAAAATGGTTAAATCAAAGCTCAACAAGCATTTAGAAATATTTGGTGTCCTTATAACCATGTATGATTCAAGAACATCTTTATCTAAGCAAGTTAGCGAAGAGGTGCGTAATTACTTCGATGAAAAGATGTTTAAGACGTATATACCAAGAACAGTAAAGCTATCAGAGGCACCAAGTTACGGATTACCAATAAACCAGTACGCTCCTTTGAATAAAGGTGCAATTGCATACAAGAATCTCGCAAAGGAAGTGATTAAACGTGCCTAAAAAAAGCGGATTAGGGAGAGGTCTAAGTTCTTTAATCAGTGAAGCGCAGGAAGAAGTAGGTATACAAGAACAAAATAATGAAATTAGTTTAGATGAAATAATACCGAATCCTAATCAACCGCGTAAAAACTTTGACCAAACACTTCTTGAGGAATTAGCTGAAAGTATTAAGGAAGTTGGAGTACTCCAGCCCTTATTATTGAAAAAAGATAAAGATAAATACATTATTATCGCAGGCGAAAGACGTTATCAGGCATCTAAACTTGCTGGCTTGACTAAAGTACCAGCAATCATTAAGGATACAGATGAAATCGAAACACTTAAACTTGCTCTTATCGAAAATCTTCAAAGATCTGATTTGAATCCTATTGAAGAAGCAAGGGGTTTTAGGGATTTAATTAATGCAGGTGGATTGAAGCAATCAGAGCTTGCTGAAGCGGTATCAAAATCACGATCATCAATTGCTAACGCCTTAAGATTACTTGATCTGCCTGAAGAAATACAGACGCTCTTATATGATGAAAAAATTACAGCAGGACATGCTAGAGCGATTCTTGCAGTACCTGAAGAAGATAAAAGAATTAAGCTGGCTCAAAAGGTCGTTGAAGATAGTTTGTCTGTAAGAGAGACAGAAAGACTCGCTCCATTATATTCAGGCAATATTAGCAACAACCGAACACGCACTGAAACTCCTAAATCCTTCAAAATAGCAGCAAGGACTTTGAAAAACATCCTTGGTACAAATGTTAGGGTAAGGAACGTGCGAGGTAAAAACAAAATTGAAATTGAATTCAATGATGAACGTGATTTAGCAAGATTAATTGATATGCTTGAAGATGGTGAAAATCATGAGATCTTCTAATTTTCTTTCTACTTCAATTTTCATCGCAGGAGCTGCAGCAGCGGGAATACTTGCTTACGGATTAATGCAGGATGATAAAGCAAAAGATAATATAAAAAATGCATTAATTGAACTAAAAAGTTCCCTAGTTAGATTTAAAGAGATTAATGAAAATAAATCTAAAGAAGCTCAAGTAATGAAAGAGAAATCTGATGAGCAAGCGTCACAGTGGAAAAAGCAACAATGGGATAAATTTATTAAGCAGTAGCTTTTTATTAATCAACACATGCCTTTATTTAATAGAGGAGTAAATGTGGCATTACAGTTATATGGCATCAAAAATTATAGAAATGCAAAACTTGCGATTGCTACTATTCTCAAAAGTTCTCTAGAGCGCTATCAGAATAGTTATCTTGTGTTTGACGGGTATTATACCGAGGAGTTTTTACTCGCTGAAATAGAAGAAGGATTTAAAGTTCAAAGCTTCTCTAAGCTTGGCTTTCTTGCATTTTTATCAAATCTTATACATAGCGAAAAGCTTTTAACAAATAAACAGGAGATTAATCATCTTGTTAATAGTTATCTTAAAAAAAGACAATTAGAACATGACAAGATTCTTGCGTATAAATTAAAATCACTAGCACTACGATATGATCCTTATGATGAGGAAATATCCTTACCACAAGATGACATGCATGAGCTTAGAGAATTAGCGCGTTTTGCACATGATTTAAATTGTAGGCTTCCATATCAAGACCTTAATGAACTTAAAATACCCGACAACTCCCAGTTAATATTTCTTAGTTCAGCAAAACTGGATGATGCATTTCATTTATTTCTTAACAAACATAAGGATACATGTGCTATAGAAGTTATTTCTTTAGATCCTGAAGCTCACATTGCAAATGCTGTTTTCGAGAATGCTTATTCAGAATATAAAGAATTAGCTTCTCAAGTAGTATCAATAGAGCAAGATGAGCCCTTTACGTCTAATGAGCTTAAGCTTATCAATAAGCATTTATATTCAAGTACCATAAATTTGAAAGCTCAGAGGGACTTTCATTTAATACTAGCTCATGGTAGGGAATCTCTTGTATATGCGGCAGCTAAGCAGGCGAATGAATACATACAAGAAGGATTAAACATTGGCATTGCGCTTAGTGAATCCTCATATCTTAAACGTCTGCTACAGGAGCTGGAACTAAACGGATTAGAGGCAAGAAATCTATTTGGAGAAGATCTGCTGCATTCCAATCTATTTTCGATAGTTATATCAACAATAAAATTTATCTATCTTGAGAGCTACGAAGACTTTTTAGGCTTTGTTCGATATCTTGATGCTAAAACTACTCAAAATCTCTTAGACCTATACTTTTATAGTGAACCTCCTCAGATAATATCAGCTCTTACTAAGGAGTTAGAGGCAATAAACCAGGATGCATATAAAGTTTTACGTGAAACACGCGCTATCCTAAGTGAAGTTGACGATGTTGTGCAAGAAGACATTCATAAGCTTTTAGAAGACTTCAGGCAACTGTTAGGTAAAAAAGAAGAGGACTTTGTAGTTCAGAAGATACTTGAGAAAACATTATGGAGATCAGTCAAGTTAGCTCAAACTTTTAAGACTAATGTTGATATGGAAGAGCTTATACAAGTACTGGAAAGCTTAAAACTCCATGAAGATAGTAATGATGCACAAGTCACAATATTTGACGGAACCATTCCATTATTTGAAGACTTTGATAGTTTGATAGTTTTAGATTTAAATGCTGAATCTTATCCTTCATTTAAGCCAAATCAAGCCTTAGAAATATATTTAGATCAACATGGTTTACCTGCTCTATCTGACTTTTCATTAGAGAGAAAATTAGATTTTCACCATCTTTTAGCTAGGGGAAAACAAAAGCTTTGTTTGATGAAAAATGATATTACACGCAATGGAACAGGCCTACAGTCCTCATTATTTTTAAATGAAGTTCTTGACTTGTATTTGAGTGATGAGGAAAGTGAGAAAACGAAAGAAGTTCCTGAAAATCTTTATGAAGCTGGAGTTGTTATAGAGTTTAGCGACTCAGACCTTGCTCGGGTTAGTCCTTCGGCATCGCAAATAAGCAGGTCAAAGAAAATTATGATGCAAAATGGTGAGGCTTAAATGAATCGTATTAAGAAACGGATAGAGGACCCACAAGCTTTATCAAGCATAAAAAAACTCAGAATAAGCGCCTCTTCTATCGAGAGCTATCGTGCCTGTCCGTATAGATGGTTCGTAAGTTATGCGCTTAAAACGAATTCATATCAAAAGAGTTTAAATGCCCAGCTCAAAGGTTGTATTGCGCATGATGTAATCAGTAAATTCTTAGGCGAACAGTCTTTTGAACATAAAGAACTTCTAGGGAACATAGAGGAAGCTCAAATACATCTTGGTGAAATTTACGACTCGGTTTTTAATCAGTATTTAGAGCGAGATTTTAAGAATGTGGAAATCAACTCCAATATAATTGATGAATTTAAACAATTAAAAAATAAACTTCAAAACTACCTTTATTTTGAAGCACAGAGTTTTTTAGGTTTCGAAAATTTTGCGAATGAAATTGATGATGTGGGCACGTATGCGGGTGTCGAAATAAGGTACCGTCCCGATAGGCTTATCACACGTGGTGATACCTTCATAGTTATTGACTACAAGCTAGGTACTGGAGACATTAAACCGTATTGGGATGAAATCGGAAAAATAAAGGTCCAAACAGCAATATATGCAAAGTTACTTGAAGAAAAAATAAATAAACGCTGTATTGCCTGCTTATACATACCATTTTCAAATGGCGACAAACAAAGCTCAAATAAAGTTGGGGGAGCAATAGACGGAGAATTTCTTAAGAGTCATGAAATTCATATAAGCAAGCGCAAGTATGATGACCTCATTGTTCAAAAAAATCGTGAGGAATTACAAGTTGAAAACTTTGCTTCATATTTAACTATGGTAGAAGAGCAGGTTAGCGAGGATATACTGCACATGCAATCTGGAATTATCGATAAATATCCAGGAAATCCAAAAGGAGCTTACTGTCCAATACTGGATACCTGCGGATTATGCAAAAAGGTTGAATACTAATTATGGCGAATGCAAATAAAGCTCAACAAGCGGTAATAGATACATTTGGACAAGCCATGCAGGTTTCTGCAGGAGCTGGCACAGGAAAAACCTTCACCTTGGTGAAAAAGCTTATACGGGCCTTTGAGAAAGATGAACATGGTCAAAGTCCCTTAGATGCTCCAAAGGAGATTCTAGCTATAACATTCACCAAGAAGGCGGCAGCAGAACTTGCACAACGCGTGCGCCGTTCCTTGAAAAAGGCAGGTTACGACGAAATATCACGCCAGATTGACAGTGCGTGGATTTCAACCATTGATTCCATGTGCACCCGAATTCTTAGAGAGAATGCACTTCAAGCAGGAATAGATCCTGAATTTACACTCATGGATGAACAGGACAGGCAAGCTTATAGCGAACATATAGCAAGAAATATCATTGACGATGTTCGAAAAAATCCCAGTTCACCCATTCAAATCGAACTATTAGATATCTATAAACAAAGCGATCTCATAACAATTATTTCAAGCTTGAGTGAGAATCTGTATACACTTGGAATTAAAGATATACAAAATGAAATAATACACGGTCCAAATACGCTTTCGTCAGGCGAAATTGGACATAAATTACTGGATAACTATCTAGCCGCTCAGGGCTTAATCGGACTTCAATCACAAACATACGTAACGTGTGAAAACGGAATCCAAGTACTTCAGAACTTGCATAAGGACTTTACGGGAAATGAGCTACAGGACTATAAACTCATTATAAAGACTATAAGTCCGTTTATGATGAGGAAGGCTGGTAAAGCTAAGCCCTTTATCGAAGAGACGTATATTTTGCTCGCTGAAGCATATGCTGGTATACGCCGCTTATATACTCAAGAGATCTTTAACCTAATCATAAAACATCATGAGGAGATGGATAGGAATTCTGAAGAGCTTTCTGAATTTACCTTTTCTCAAATTGCTCAAAAAACTTATTTATTGCTCCTAGAGCATCAGGATATTGCTCAAAATTATCGAGATCAATTTAAGTTAATTATGGTTGATGAATTTCAAGATACCAACCAACTTCAAGTTAATATCATTAAGCAATTATGTGCCCCAGATTTAAGTAACTTACTTACGGTAGGAGATGCCCAGCAAGCTATCTATGGTTTTAGAGGTGCTGATGTACAAGTTTATTTGCAGCATCAAAGAGAAGTTAAAGAGCGTGGGGGAGTTTCGGTTAGTCTTGATGAAAACTTTAGATCTCATGAAGATATCTTGGATGCTGTACAAGGTATTTTCATTCAAGAAGATATGTTTGGAGATGAGTTTTTAAAACTTAAGGCTGCCCGTAACGAAGAAGAAGTTACGCAGAAATTTTCAGATGATTATCAAAGAATACAGCTGCTCGATGCTGTAAATCCAGAAACGGATATAACAGAACTAAATGCAAAAAATATCGCTCGAAAATTAAAAGAACTACAAGCAGAGCAGGGTATATCACCAGGTGAAATGGCGATAATTTTAGAGCAGTTGAGCACTAAAGATAAAGTTTATCTGAACGCATTAAGACAAGAAGGTTTTGACGTTGTTTTACACGGCGGTTCTGCTTACTACAGCAGTAAAGAGATACTTATACTAATTAATGTAATAAAATTCTTTATGAATCCTAAGGATGATATCGCTCTCGTATCTTTATTAACTTCGGAATTGTTTACTGTAGATGAAAGTGAGCTTTTAGTTCAAGCGCTTCAAGAAGATGCTCCCTCAAAGTTTCTATATGATCGCTTAACATACAATATTGATTCAGACTCTCAGCTTGGACAGGCATTAGCAATTCTTCAAAAAGCGCGTGCGTATGCATTGAAATACGAGCTTGATACATCACTGCTATATCTTATTGAAGCTTCGGGTTTTTCGTATGACTTGCTAGCACAAGGAGAGGAAGGAAAAGCTCGCTACGCCAATATCTTAAAGTTTATCGAAATAGTTCACACGCTTAATCTTGAAGGTATTCATGGAATTGATAGCATGTTCCAGAGAATTTTAGCACTTCAATCTGATCATGAGCCTCCTGCGACACTAGAAAGTAAAGATGCAATTAAAATTATGACCATTCATGCTTCAAAGGGCCTGGAGTTTCCACTTGTTGCAGTTGGTAACATCAGTAATGGATTTCAATCTGATAAAGAAGCCATAAAATTCATGTTATATGAAGGCTCGTACTATCTTGTTCCAAAGCTTGGTACAAAACAAATTGCAGAATTTCTAGATGTAAAAGATGCACTTGGAAGCAAACTTGATTCTATGATTGAAACAATAAGCTTTCAGAGCTATGCAGAATACCTTCTTTCTTTCAATAATCTTCAAAGTGCTCGAAATAAGCTCGAAAAATATAGAAAATATTATGTGGCATTCACCAGAGCTCGCGAAAGTCTTTTGATGGCCAGCTCATATAAAACAAGAAGCAGCGCTCATGGAATGAGAAATTCTATTTTAACTGGTTTATCTGAGGATGATTCATTGGCATTTTTGGAAGATAAAGAAGCGAAAGAGCAAGTAGTTTTAGAAAACAAAATACTCGACCCAAAAACTAATCAAGATAAAACGATTTCTGCCTTATTTGAATTTATGGAAGATGATTTAGAAGAAGAGGATATACAGCAAGATGAAGACTATAGGCAAACTCCTTCTGATGTTAATAGGGGAGTAAGCTTATTAAAGGATAAGCAGCTTAAATCTAATCCGAATACCACGCTAAAACTTTCATATTCTACGCTTGCTCCAGAACTTAAAAAAGAAGCCAAGGTATCTGATAGTGAACAAGAATATCTCTCACTAAATCCAGAAATAACACCTCGAGCAAATGCGCTTGATTTCGGGACGATGTTCCACCGTTTAATGGAACTCTCTGCTTTATTTAGAAATGAATATCTTGCGAATCCTCAAAAATTTATTGAAGAAAAAATAAAGCTAATTGTTGCGCAATCGGAACAAACAGAACTAGAAGAGCTTATCTTACACACGTATATGCAGTGGCAAAAAAGTGAAGATCACGAAATTTTAAAGTCGTCAAAACTGCTTCATCCTGAAGCGCCTTTTGAATTTTCAATGTTGATACCAGGGGAAACTGAAGAAAAAACCTTCATAGGTTTTATTGATCTAGTAGCACATGACGATATGTCAAAAGCATATATTTTGGATTATAAAACTGGTTATCATTCTCTAGATTCTAAGCAGGCGCAAGAAACTTTTGAGCTTCAAGGCGTAATTTATGCATATGCGGCCCTCTTAGCAGGCTTTAGTGAAGTAGAGCTTCATTTCGTGCGTGTTGAAGTAGGGAAGAGCACGCGCTATTTGTATCATGAAGATGATAAGGCTTTGCTTCAAGCTAAAATTATCGCCGCATATAAGGACCACGTTCTTGAGAAAGGTGAACTTGAGCTGTCTGTTCAGTAAGGTGCCCTAGTTATCCTGTTCATAGCGCTGTTTTAGCTGTCCGCAGGCAGCGTCAATATCGCTTCCACGAGAATTGCGAATCGTGCACTCTACGCCAGCCCGCTCTAAGCGACGCTTAAATTCAAGTGCACGTGCATGTGATGCCGGTTTAAAATCAGATTCATCAATTTCGTTGAGCTCAATAAGGTTTACGTGGGCAAGGGTGCCTTCAGTATATGAAACAAGTGCATCTAAATGTTTATCTGAGTCATTTAAACCTTTAATAAGTGCATATTCATAGCTAGGTCGTCTTGAAGTTTGTGCTATATAATTATCAATCGATGCCTTAAGACGCGTAAGATTAAAACCAGCGACACCAGGCATAAGTTGGTCTCGTGTCTCTTGAATTGCTGAATGTAATGATATTGCTAAGGTAAATTGTTCGGGCTCTTGTGCAAGCTTGTCGATACCCACAATCATTCCTGCAGTTGAAATAGTAATATGTCGAGCTCCAATACCCAAACCATCTTCTGAATTTATAAATCTTAAAGCGCTCATCATATTGTCGTAGTTTAAAAAGCCTTCACCTTGCCCCATTACTACGACGCTTGATGGACGAATGCCAAAATCTTCTCCGGCTACTCTAACCTGATCTACTATTTCGCCAATAGATAAATTCCTCGTAAAACCGTTTTGTCCTGTAGCACAAAAGGCGCAGCGAACTCTGCAGCCAGCTTGCGTTGATATACACACACTTAATTTAGTGTTGTTCTCGTTTGGCATACCAACAGTTTCAACCGTGACATCATCTTCCAATTTAAGAAGATATTTTCTTGTTCCATCCTTAGAAATTTGTTTTTGAACAAGCTCTGGAAAACTTAAGCTAAAGTTCTCTTTTAAGGTGTTGCGTAAAGCCAAGGATAAATTGCTCATCTCATCAAAAGAGCGAGCCCCCTTACCATACAGCCATTGAACGACCTGCTTAACTCGAAACTGGGGTTGATTAAAATTTTTCATCATGGACGTGAGTTCTTCTAAACTCAGCGATTTTATATCAGTTTTTTGAGGATTAAGCAAAAAATCAGCCCCTAAACAAAATGATTTCTTTTACTAAGTAATATCGCTTAAACTGAAAGATATGTAAACAAATCTTTATACGGCGATTGAAATGCTTCTGAAAAAGGAGTTTAAATGATGCAGGATAAGCTTAACAATAAGGGACCGGATAACGATACATCTAAGCAAAATAAAGACGTAGAAGAAATTATGGATTCTATCATGTCTTCTATTTCATCTTCTGATATAAGTCCTTATGACGAAGTGCAAGAACCAGATTTTCCTGCAGCCGATGTTTACATTGAAGAAAAAACCGATGCAAGCGATGGCTCACAAAATGCTGAGGTTGATTGGGAAGCTCAGGCAGATGAACAAGCCTCTCAAAAAAAGCGCAGCAGCCTAGACGATGAAGATGAGGATACCGAAAGCGTCATTCGAGCCTATCAACAGCAGCAAATAGAGAAGCAAAAACAACTACAAAATACAGCAAGTTTTGCGATTCCTAAAGAGTTTACAGGGGATATATATCGCGCAGAGTTTGATTTTGGTGATACGGCTTCGTCGAAAATCCTCACGGTTTTGCCTTTTGTGATTCACTTTCTTGTTGCCGTAGCGCTTGCAGGATTTTATTATTACAAACAGGTCCTAACTCAAAATCAGGCAGTTTCACTCTTATATTCCGATATGTTCATGAACTTAATAGTTGGATTTGCCGTAATTATTGGTCTAGGTTTACTGATTTCGCTTGTTGTGGGGATTGTTGCTCACCTAAAGTCACATGATGCATCCTGGTATGGCAAGTCATTTTTACGAGGTGGTATTACAAGCCTATTCGGTGTAATTTTATGGATTGCCGCAATTATTGTGGTAGAACTATTAAGTCAAAATATGATGTAAGGAAGCTATGAATATAACTGCTCCTCAAGATATTAAAGTAGCCCTTATTATGGGCGGAAGAAGCGATGAGCGCGAAGTGTCGCTTAATTCAGGCAGCCAGGCTTATGAGGCCTTGATACAAAAGGGTTTTCAGGTTAAAACATTTGACCCCATTGACCATCAAATGTTACGTGATCTTATTGCCTATGATGCAGATGTAGCCTTTATTGCACTTCACGGTAAGTATGGTGAAGACGGAGTTATACAAGGTGCGCTCGAAGAAATTGGCCTTCCTTACACTGGCTCGGGGGTAAGAGCAAGTGCCCTTGCTATGGACAAGTTCCGCTCTAAAATTCTCTACAAGCACGTGGGGCTTCAAACTCCAAAATCCATCCTGATTGAGCGTGGGGATAGTTACTCTTGTTCAAATATCAGCTCACAACTTGGTGAAAAAGTGGTGGTAAAGCCTACCTCTGATGGTTCAGCTTTAGGAGTGAGCATCGTACATGAGATTTCTCAACTAAATGAAGCGCTTGAAAAAGCCTTAGAAGTGGGCTCACGCGCCTTAATTGAATCATATATTCCTGGAACAGAAATAACGATAGGTGTGCTTGGTAATGAAAACGTCGAGGCGCTTCCCATCATAGAAATAGTCCCTCATGCAGAGTTTTACAATTATGAGGCGAAGTATGAACAGGGAGGATCCGACCATATCATTCCTGCTCGACTGGATGAAGCAGTTTATCAGAAGGCACAAGACATTGCGATTCGCGCTCATAAAATTCTAGGATGCAGGGGAATGTCTCGTTCAGATCTTATTGTTGATGAAGAAAACGAGATTTGGATTTTAGAAACTAATACTATACCAGGCATGACGCAAACATCTTTATTACCCGATGCTGCACGCCATGCCGGATATAGTTTTGAAGAGCTTTGCGCCTATCTTATAGAACTCGCATTAGAGCAATAACAAAGGCGACAAGTATTACAAGAACGAACAAAACTACGAGGTATGTTTTTATACGATCTTGAGGTTTAGAACTTACAAGATTGACTATAAGCTTGTCTGCTAAGGTGCGCTTGCGCTTGAATATTACCTCGCCACGCTCGAAAGTGGGGAGTGCTGCCCCTTGATTAATATCGATCTTGCCATCTAGCGCAACTATTTTTTTATGCTGCTGAGCATTTATCGTCAGTATTGGACGCTTGCCTTCTAGTATCATTTGTTTGCTTGTTTCAAAAAAATGCTTAAAGGCCAATAATTCTTGTTCTGCATCTTTAGGAGCATCATACATTTGGTAAGCTATTTCACCATGGAAACGTTTTTCTTCATTCACGTAATACACGAGTGACAAAATAAACTGCTTAAGCTCAAAGCTATCAAATCCATCTTTAAAGCTCAGTTTGTTTTTCGCTTTCACAAAGCCGATGGAATTTCCCGATTCAGTAAATACCTCGTATCTTCCATCCTCAAGCGCTTTTAAGGAAAGAAGCGAACCAATCATTGATTCATTTGATGCGAGGCGGGTTGATTGTTCTTCAGTTTTAGTTTCGAGCAGGAGGTAATCTGCAAGATAGGTATTAGTTTTTGACATATACATCCAATGTTTTGGGCTTTCTTAAATAGTACGCCTACGTATAATCCTCACACAAGTGTCTCTTAAAATCCTATACTATAGTAGGGATTATAAAAAGGAGGTAAACTATGCAAGTTTCTACAAAAGGTCGCTATGCTTTGCGCCTCATGGTCGATTTAGGCAGTGCCGACAAGGATGCGTTTACTCCATTACGTGAGATATCTGAACGTCAAAAGATTTCAGAAAAATATCTTGAGCAAATTATTCGTCCTTTGGCTAAAGCTGGCTATGTTAGAAGCGCTCGTGGAATTTTTGGTGGTTACCAGCTCGCAAAAGATTCTCAAGCAATAACAGTGGGGGAAGTATTAAGGGCCGTTGAAGGCGAATTAGCCCCGATTCCATGTTCGAGCAGAATAGGCGATAACTGCGAAAATACAACGACTTGCGTTACCCGTGACGTGTGGCAGTCTATCAACGATTCAGTAAATGAAGTGGTCGATAATATAACCTTAGAAGAACTAGTTTCAAGAAGTAACAATACGCGAGGTGCATGTCCAAGTAAGCTCATTTAATATGTGTACAGTAACTATATGTACCGTAACTTCATGTGTAAGGAATTAGCCATGGGCGCTACAAGCAACTCTTCGTGTTTCGATAATTACTTTACGCTCAATAAAGTCAGATCAGGAAGAGAAAATTTAAAGATTGATTTGCTTAAAATCACAGATTTACTTCCTGAAGATATCAGTGAGCTTGATAAGCTGCGCACTGCAGCACTCAATCATTATGATGAAACAATAGTTCAAAAATGCAAAAGAATTCCTATTGAAGATGAAATTAAGTATGTTCCTGCTCGATTAAGCATGCAAGATAAGCTTATCTTTCGTGCTTTTGAACAGGCGAACTTGCTTGCTTATGCCCAGGTTTTTACTGGATGGCCACACTTTGATGAATGGACGGTCGAACAGCTCTATATTCATCCTGAATATGCACGTCAAGGATTAGGGTCTAAACTTATTAATTCAGTAGAAAATGTGGCAAGAACGGCTGAAATAAAGGCTACTTCTGTACTTACGATGCCATCCAGAGAGCATGCCGATTCTTTTTGGCGAGCAATCGGATATGATGATTTATCTGCAAATCAAACGATTCAGGTACCTCGTAAATTTTCAAATTTACGAGTGCTCAGAAAAGAGCTCTAATACGTGGCAAATTCTATAAATCCCATACTTAAGTCTTTGTTCTTACCAAATACCGATTCAGATATTATTGATTCGTATGCAGGGCTTGCTCAGCGCGCCCAAGATAGAACCTTTGGCATGCTTGAAGAAGAAGTTGTCATTGTTGATACCGAGACTACGGGACTTGATTTACAAAACTGCGAGCTTATTCAAATTGCTGCCTGTCGTATTCATGAGAATAAGATAATTGAACGCTTTAACGAATTTATAAAGCCCAAGAAGGAAATTCCAAGTTTTATAGAAAATCTTACGGGAATATCGAATGAAATGGTCGCCAACGCTCGAAGCGCTGATGAGGTAATCGATAAGTTCAGTGATTTTGTTCATGGTTCGCCTATCGTTGCTCACAACGTAGCCTTTGATAGGCATTTTTTAGAGCGAGAAGCACAGGGCAGGTACCTAACTGATCTATGGATCGATTCGCTTACCGTATCTCGCATCGCTCTACCTCGGCTTAAGAACCATAAACTCGCTACCTTAGCAGAAGCCTTCGGAGCGCCTCGGGTAAGTCATCAAGCTGACGATGATGTCGAAGCACTTGCCTTTGTTTGGCGCGTGCTGCTTACTGCCTTAAGCGAGATGCCCTTAGGCTATCTTGAACGAATGGCTCATTTAGACCCAGAAACACCCTGGAGTTTACGTCCTATATTTTCCTATCTTGCTGGTGAAAATCCTGGCGTCCCCTTTTCTCTCAAAGCGATTAGAGAAGAAAGGCTCAAACGCCTTAGCCTAGACAATAAGCGCGATTACTTCGAGCTTGAATCCTATGACTTTCTTGATGATAAGGACTTAAAAGAAGAATTTTCCAAAACGGGAATTTTGGGAAGCATGTATCCTTCCTATGAGCCTCGTTTAGAACAAGTAGCGATGTCATTAGAGATAAACAAGGCCTTTCGCACCTCTTGTCACAGTGCTATAGAAGCAGGTACGGGCGTTGGAAAGTCGATCGCATACCTTCTCCCTGCACTGTATCTTGCTAAAAAGAATAAGGTTACAACGGGTGTGGCCACAAAGACCAACACCTTGATGGACCAGCTTGTATCCAAGGAGCTTCCATCTTTGCAAGAGGCTTTTGATGAGCCAATCTCTTATCTTGCACTCAAAGGGTATGAGCATTATCCGTGTTTGAGAAAACTAGACCATCTTGCGAATGCCCAAAATAAAGACTCTTCAGAAGATGTTCTTAATATGATAGCAACGCTCTATGCTTTTTCATCGCAAACAAGCTATGGAGACATTGACCAGATTAATCTGAATTGGAAGCACCTTCCTAAACACGAGGTCACAACCACCTCACACGAATGCACGAAAAAATATTGCCCGTATTATCCACAAAGCTGTTTTGTGCACGGAATTCGTAAAGCTGCTGAGCACGCCGATATTGTTGTCACAAACCACGCGCTGCTTCTTCGAGATGTAAGCAGTGAGGGAATGATTTTACCTCCTATTAGGCATTGGGTTATTGATGAGGCTCATTCTTTTGAACAAGAGGCAAGAAAACAGTGGGCCAAGTCGTTTTCTTATATGGAAGTCTTAGGCTTATTAGATGCAATAGGCACTGTTCGCTCACAAGCTTTAGGTCAGCTATCAAAACTTGCTCAAGCACATGCAGGAGGCACGCTTTTAATGGCTGCGATAAGCAAGGCGGCAAGTCAAACCTCTAGCGTATCTACCGTCTTAGCGTCTTTTTTCAGTGAGGTAAAAGCGCTCGCTCATTTAAGTAAGCAATCCGATGCCTATCATGCACAAACACTTTGGTTAAGTGCAGAACTTCGATCGAGCCAAGCGTGGCAAGAAATTGTTGAAATAGGCTATTCGCTCATAGACCACATGGAAAAGCTCTTCAACTTATTAAACGATGCCTATAAGCTTGCCCTTGATATTGATGAAGAGGGTTTCTACGAGATTAGCCTCGTAATTCCAAGGCTTAAAGAAGCAATGGATTCTTTAATGCTGGTGTTGCTTGGTGAAAATAAAGATTATACCTACAGCGTTCAGCTTGATAGAAGAGATCAGGTGTTAAGCGAAAGCTTAGATGCAGAACCGCTTGAAGTTGGGCAAATGATTGCGAAAGATTTTTATCCAGAAAACTCAAGTGTTGTTTTCACAAGCGCAACTATAGCGGTGGATGAAAACTTCGACCACTTTTTAGATTCAGTAGGCTTACGCGAGCTTGATAGGGGAGACTACCACACGCTTCAACTGCAGTCATCGTATGACTATGAACGAAATATGAGCATTATTGTGGCAAAAGATCTATCACAACCAAATACGCGTAACTACCTTTCAGATATGGAAGAATTTTTATACAAGACGCACGTTTCTATGCAAGGCGCCTGTTTGACACTTTTTACAAACAGAAAAGAAATGGAATACCTGCATAAATCTCTGAAAACTCGTCTTGAAAACGAGGGGCTTGAGCTTATTTGTCAGCTTAAAAACACCTCAATAAAATATGTGCGCGAGGCTTTCTTAGAAGATGAACGCACATCGCTTTTTGCCTTAAAGTCTTTTTGGGAAGGTTTTGATGCAGTGGGGGACACGCTTCGCTGTGTAATCATCCCAAAACTGCCGTTTCCTTCTCCTAATAATCCGCTTTCGAAAGAACGAAGTTTGCGAGATCAAAGGGCATGGATTCACTATGATCTGCCCGAGACTATTTTAAGCGTGAAGCAGGCTGCTGGTCGTTTAATTAGAAGCTCAAGCGATACGGGGTGTTTGATCTTAGCCGACTCAAGAGTGGTGCATAAGTCGTACGGCAAGCTCTTCTTGCGCTCACTTCCTAAAAAAGATTATTTGCTCTTAGGAAATGACGAGCTTGATTCGTATTTACGTATGTGGAATACGATTAATTAAGGTTATTGAGTTTTTGTAAGGCAAGCTCTCGAACGCGTTCTCGTATTTCAGGCGGGCCAAGAACCTCTAGAGCACCAGCGCTTGCCAGTGCTTGATGGGCTAGAAATTCTGTTGAAACATAGGGAATATGATAATAGCGAGCATGATCGCGCGCCATAACTCCCTCTATCTTTTCAGCCTCTATTGGCATAATGCCAGGTAAATCCATGTAATCTAAGACTTTTTCATCATAGACTGCCAAATATGCAAGCCTTTGGGTGTTAAGCTCAATTATCTTTGTGGGTCCTATCGCATGAACCTCGTCAAAGTATTCCTGCAGTTCTCGAAGTGATGCCATGCGGTCAAGTCGATAGGTCCTGATTTCCCCATGTTTTCTCGAAAAGGCCTCTACATACCATTTGTCTTGGTAGTTAAGAAGCTGGATAGGCTCAATGACTTGCTTTGGTGCTTGCGCATCTTTTGAGTTTTTAGCTTGCTGGGTAAAGGCAAGCGATGCGTAAGAAATCTCTAGCGCTTGATGAGCTGTAATTGCATGTGAAATTCGCTCAACTAATTCACCAGAATTTTCAAGTTCGCTTGAAGAAAGCAAACTTTTCACTCTGCTTCGGTCAATCTCACTTGCACCTGTAGCAAGCAGCACTTTTCTTCTTAATTCACTTGACTCACTAACACCAGCAGCGTCTAGTGCGGCCATTAAAGCTAGGGATTCTTTATGAGAAAGGCGAAGTGATTTTTCCAAAATGGGTAATTCTTGCCAAACGTAAGCCTCATCACCACTGGTATATACACCCAAAAGTTGCGTGTCATTAATGCCGCACATGGAAACTATTTCTATGTCGCGTCTAGCTTGTTCAAGACTTATATTGAATACTTCAGCTATTTTTTGCAGAGGCACAGCTGTATGGGACTCATTTAAGAATTTGATTAATGCAATCAACCTTCGCGCATCATCTTTTTTTGAGGGTCTAGCCATGAAGCTTATAAACCTCCTTAATTTTTTCTATATAAAGCTCTTTAAGTTCTTGTGGCTCTAGAATTTCAAGATCAAATTCCTGAGCGAGAATAAATCGAATGAATTCATGACTATCTTTAACTTCAATCGTCCAGATAAAGTCGTCGCCTTTAGCGTGAAGCTCGCCTTTATGTTTCGTGAGTCCTGCTAAGCGCCAGCTATTTTGAGCGGAAATTTTGATGCGTGCCTCAAAGCTTTCATCACCATACATAAAAGGAAGGCCAATATAGTCACGAACATCAAAACTTACCGGAGTAAAGTCTGCTTTTGCCCTGGTATTCACTTGACGAAGGAATGTCATCCGATCATTTCGAAAGACGCGTAAATCATCTTTCGAACTATCTCGTGCTAACAAGTACCATCTTCCTGCCGTGCTGAACGTGGCAAGTGGTTCAACTTGTTTCGTACTGTTTTTGCCTGAAGCGTTGGTATAGTCGAACTTTAAAAATTTACGGTCTTCAACTGCCTTTTGAACGAGCAGTAAGTTCTTGTCTTGAGCGCCGGTATCTTTTTTATCTGCTTGAGCTTTCTCTAATTCACTATCCCTGCTCATGTCCAGTTCGAATGGATCGCCATCTTCACCCCAAATGATTTCTTCTTCCTCTTGTGAAGACAGCGGTTTTGCAAGTGATGAAGTAAGCTTTGCGAGCGCAAACCGTAAATCATGCGCGAGTGGAAAGTTGGGGTCATCCATAAGTGAATAGGCGATTGCCCTTACACTTGCAATTTCTAGGGGATCTAAATCGAGGTCAGATACATAGGATGCGTTGTCATCCAAAGCATAGGTATTGTCTGCACGTGTTGTAATAATAATGCCAGCTTGAGCAAGTTCTTGTTTGTCGCGAAAAAACATTTTCTTAAAAGCGGCTTCATGTGCATCTTGATCATATCCAATTTGTGAATTAAATTGGATATCCTGAGCGGTAAGCGGTCTTTTAGCAGATAAAAACGCAAGCGCTAAGTTAACGAGACGTTCCTCTGATGGTAGAGCTTGCATAACATCACCCCAGGTAAAGAGCTCAAATAATAATGTAACTACTATAAGCGTAGTATAAGTATCAAAGGAAACACACTTGTAATTCTTAAGAAATTACAAACTATGTCAATAATTATAAATTATGCTGGTAAAATAACTTCTTAGGGATTTTATTCCGAAAATACGCCAGAAAGGAACTACTCGGATGCCCAAGGATGATAATCAATTTAATTATAATGATATGCCATCGGGTAATGACTCTCATGCAGACCAATTTTTTGGAAGCGCTGACCCTGGTGACACCTCAGAATTTCTCGCTGCTTATTCACAATTAAACGAAAATCAGGAAGGACCGCAAAGCTATTCAGGTTCAAGCCAGCAAGATACCTCTCATTACAATGCGCTTGATGATGATTATGCCTATAGTGGTCAAACCGCGTATATGCCTCAAAACCAAGCATATCAAGCATATGATCAAGTGGGACCAGCTGCGTCTGTCCCTAACAATTTTATGAGCGAAGCAGCTCGCGATCGCAAGCGCAGGGCAAACACAGCTTTAATTATCTTGGCTATATTATTTGTCCTGGTAATCGGAGTTATTGCCTTCTTTTTCATCCAGTCTAATACTCGAATGAAAAACGCAAATGAAGGAACGAGCGCAATGAACGAGGCAATCTCACTCATTGCCGCTTCAGATGCTTCAATAATTAAGATGGACCAAAGCGTTCAAGACCGCAGTAGTTTAAATCCTGATACTCATAGTGAGCTCAAAACCGAAATACCACAAGCGGATCAGTCACTTACGAGTGCTCAACAAAGTTTAAATAAAGCTAAGGATAAATATTCATCCTTAAGTGCAGAGCAAAAGAACACGGTTAATGCACTACAAGGCTCAATTGATGGTCGTAAAAATATGATTGCGGCTGCTGTTCCACTTTTGGATGCATACGTAAAGCAAGATCAAACTATTCAGTCTGCAAACGAATTATATCTAAAGATTTTAGAGGCAGATCAAAAGGTTCGTGACGCTATTAGCCAGGCAAAAGTTTTTGCAAGTGGTGAACAACAGCGCGCGCAAGAGGCTATTAAAGCCGCTGAACAAGGCAAAAAAGTTGATGAATCTAAAGAGAGCAGTGCTAATACGCTTACGGCACAAGCAATCGTGGACCTAGATAATCAGGCGCTCAACAGCCTTAAAGAAGCAAAGCAAATGCTTGAAGAACTTAAGGCAGGATACCCGGAGCTTAATACTGAAATCATCGACTCATATCTTAAAGCAAAAGAAGAAGCGATTAATCTTTTGATCGAAACCGACCAAGCTATTGTCGATAAAAAGGTGGACGTAGCAGTTGAGAAAGTAAAAGCTTATAACGAAAAAGATCAAGAAGTTATTGGCTTTGCTGCTCAATTACCTAAAACTCCTACTGAATTTATTGGATCGGCATCAACATCTGATCTTAATACTTTGTTAACTCAGTATAACGAAGGTCGCAAGATGGCTATGGATTCTGATGCGGTGGTACGTGAATATCAAAATCAAAGCATCAATATTGATTCAACGCAAACTTCTGCACCAAAAGAGCCAGCCGTCGACGCTGCGCCTGAAAACGCAGATCAACAATTACAAGAACCAGCACCAATTGAGAATACTGAAGATTCCCAACCTGATGCACCTACAAATAATTAGCTAGTGATTGTAGCTATGACAAGAACTAAAAACTGCAGCAAATAATGGGCATGGAGGACACATGGTAGACGTTTTAAAATACGTTCATTACCTGAGTGAAGAAATTGGCGTTCGACCCGCTAATACAGAAGAAGAATATTATGCTTCAAGCGAGATTGAAAAGCTGATGCGCGAGCACGGGGTTGAAACGATTGTTCAAGAATTCCAAGTTCCAACCTTTGCTAACTTATCGTATGCAATCTGTTTTGTGGGAATGTTTCTCACCGCAGCGCTTTCAGGAATTAACTCCATACTTTCTATTATTACCTTCGTATTTTCGTTGATATTTTTAGGCCTGTTTATTGCAGAGCGCTTTGAAAAAGGGCTTCTTTCTAAATTGGGCACGTCCGGTGTGAGCCAAAATGTCATTGCTCGCCACCCAGGACAGAAAACCGATAGCGAACGTAGAGTTCGACCTATTGTGGTACTTGCTAATTACGACAGCCCAAAAGCAGACCTCTTATCAAATCCAACATTTTCTGGCTTTAAGCCTATGCTGGTAAAATTGGTTAATATCTTAATGCTTGTAGTTCCTGTTATTAACCTGCTTCATGCGATTGCGGTTTTACCACTAGGATTTAGAAATTTCCTATGGGCGCTTTCTATTGTCGCAGCGCTTCCTATTTTACTGTTAGGTGTTAATCTTTTAATTTCTCACTTTGCACTAGGCTATGTTCACGGAGCAAACGACAATGCATCGGGTGTGGCAGCTATGATGGGAATTCTTGATCACACCGATCCTTTAGGCCTTAAAGCTCCTAAAAATCTTGCTTCAAATCAAGTTGTGCTCGAAGATGGCACTTCAGTGAGCTTTGAGCAAATTCAAGAAGTTGCCGAGCAAATGTCTCTTGAGCAGAAGAAAAAAGAGAAAGATTTCGAAAAGATTTCAAAAGATTTATCAAAAAGCTCGGCTGAACAGCAGGTACTTATATCTAAAGATAAGTCAATTCGCCGTGGCGCTGGTGTAGCAAGAGCTGCTGGCGTTTTACCAGAAGGCGTTGAAATTGTTTATACCAATGAAGATGCGCTGCTTGAGAAGGGCAAGAAAGCGTTAGCCTTAGTTGAGCAAACGCAGGAACTAAGCCTACCTTTGCAAGCTGATGAACAAGCACAAGAAAATGCAGCTCAAGCACACGAGGCTGAGCTTGAAGAAAAGACAGCAGAGCCTAAAGATACTGAAGAAGCGCTCAGTGCACGCGACCGATACCTTCAAGCAATGGCTGAAAAAGAGGCGCTTGAGGCTGAACGTCGCAAGAAGCTTGAAGAGAAAAATGCTGCAGAAGCAGCTCTTGCCAGACAAAAACCTGATCGTCCAAAGCCTCCAAAAGATGAGGACGGTAACGTTCAAGTTCGTTCACGCTTTGCAGATCTTCCAATCAAAAAATCTTTTGATGAAGATCCACAAGTGTCAAAGGTAAGCTACGAGCCAGATGCACCTACGAATACTGACACTTTAGATACTGCGTATAATAATCAGTCGCAAAATGTGGAACAAAGAGATGAATCACGTAGCGTTCCACAAAATAGGCCTGAAAAACCTGTATTAACTTTAGTGGGCGAAGAACCTGCAAAGGTAGAAGAAAAGAAGATACAGAGCGCAGAAGATGTCGAGGCTGCTCCTAGTTTCGACTTTAACTTAGAAGATAATGCAAAAATTCCGAACTATGACCCAGAAAAAGCAGTTCAAGATGCTCTTGATGCAGGCAAACTAAATGACGAGCCTCATAAATTTGAGCCAGCTCCTTCACGCGTTCGCCAAATTGATACCTTAGGTATAGAGGATACGCGCGAGCAAGTCGAACAAAGTAGTGCACAAAAAATGCTTGAAGATGACCCAACCTGGGGTCGTACGAATTTCAATCCAAGCAAGCACATTAATATTTTGGATGTTCCAGACCCTTCCCTCAAAGAACAAGATCCATATGAGAGCAGTAATATTACCTATATGGATGACATCAACTTTAATCCTGAGGATTTTCCTGCAGATGAATTTGAAAAGGGCGCCTATGAGTCGCAGCGAAATTCGCGCTCATCACGACGCAGCGAGCCTCAGATAAATATGCCTAAAGACAACGTTTTCCAGCGTTTTAGCAATCAGGTTGGAAAGCTTTTCAAAGGTAAAAATAAAGAGGAAGATGAAACATTCTCGGACTGGCTTGGCGTTGACGAAGATTTTGATGCTAAAAAAGACGGTCGAAAGATTGGCTCCTGGGATAATTTCGATGATGATCAAGATAACTGGAGAGGTGGAGGTACCAAGGGCTATTCTGATGAAGAACGCGAGAATCTCCAGAAGAACTCTCTAGACCAAGACGATGACTTGGCTCAAACACCAGATAAAGATGGACAAGGTCCTGCTGACCAACAGCTAGCAGCCACTGAACAAGTTCGCGAACTTTCTGACAATGACCAAAAACAAATCCGTGATTATGTTATGTCCATGAGTGACTCAGACTTAGCAAGTCACGAGATTTGGTATGTTGCAACAGGAGCTTCCGATTTAAGAAATGCAGGAGCACGTGCCTTCTTTGAGGAGTATTCAAGTGAACTTCGCGGTGCACTTGTTATTAACTTAAAAGCCGTAGGTGCCGGTCAACTTTCAGTTTTAAGCAAAGAAGGAGCCTCACAAAGCAGAAATGGCGACCGCAGACTTATCAATATCGTGAAAAAGGTTGGTAAGGAATTCAACCGTCCTGTTACAGCAGTTGATATGAGCTGGATGAGCACAGATGCAACCGTTGCTATGCAGTCTGGTCATCGCTCAGTAACTATAGCTGGTACCGATCACGGTGTTATTACCGCAAGTGCATGGGCTGGAGATATAGTCGATATCGTAGACGAAGATCAAATCCGTGACGTTATCGATATTGTTGTAGAAACCATCAGAAGATCTTAAGCAACACGTTAGGTGTTCAATGGATGCAATCGTAGTTGGTTGTGGTCGTGTAGGTTCTGAACTTGCAATTATGCTTTCCCGAAACGGCCATAACGTGTCTGTTATAGATAAAGACCCAAGTTCTTTTAAGCGCTTGGGTCGTAATTTTAATGGGCGCACCATAAAAGGCATGGGCTTTGATGAGGACGTCTTAGAGCAAGCGGGCGTAGAACATGCCGATGTTGTAGCCTCGGTAACCAGTTATGACAACACAAATTTAATGGTTGCCGAAGTTGCTCGTAGACTGTTCAATGTTCCCCATGTTATCACGCGACTTTATAATTCAAATCGTGTTACTGCCTACGAACAGCTTGGTATCGATTTTGTTTTAGGAACTTCACTTATTTCTGAAGAAATCTATTCGAAGATACTTTCAGGTCATGCAAACCACATCGATATCTTTGGCGATGTTGAACTTTTGTCCTTTAACTTCAATTCGCCAAATGGACCGGTGAAGGTTCGCGATGTAGAGAAGGATAACCTTATTAAAGTGATTGCTTTCAAACACGAAGAGAGCTATATAATCCCCGTTGACAACAGCCTTTTGCATGATGAAGATCTAGTTTTAGTTGCAATTCACTCAAGTGAAACAGAAAATCTTTCACGGTATTTTAGGGATTAAGCTATGTACATTGTCATTGGCGGAGGCGGCAAAATTGCTGAGAACCTCGCCCACACGCTGCTCAAACAAAATCATGAAGTCGCCATTATTGAAGAGAATGAGGCAGTTGTCGAAGGACTTGTTGAATCACTATCAGATAGATACATGGTAATTTTAGGCGATACCTGCGATTCAAATGTTCTAGAAGATGCGGGAATTAAAATAGCAGACATTTTTATTGCAACTACAGGCCAAGACGATGATAACTTAGTTGCCTGTGAAGTTGCTTCCGCGCACTTTTCTGTCCCAAGAATTATTGCCCGCGTAAATAATCCGAAAAATGAAAGAATTTTTAGGAAGCTTGGTATCGAGGCCATCTCTTCTACCTCTATTATCACGCGCATGATTGAAGATGAGACCATGCAAAATGAGATGAGGATGGTCTTGAGTCTTAAACAAGGTGACCTTACCATGATGGAGGTTGACCTGCCCTTTCACTCAAAACTTGAAGATGAAGGTGGCGTGCGTGTTGCCGACTTAGAGCTCCCATCATCGACGGTCATCGTTGCCTTGGGCCGCGAGGATAAACTTGATACCGTGCACGGTGATACGGTTTTACTCCCCGGTGACCAACTGGTAGTTTGTTGTAAGTCAGATAGAGAAGATGAAGTGAAAAAGTTCTTCCAATCGCTTTAGAAGTATCTAAGTTATACTTAGAGCTATCTTTTATGCGGGCGTCGCCAAGTGGTACGGCAATAGCTTCCCAAGCTATCACTCGCGGGTTCGAATCCCGTCGCCCGCTCCATGTTTACCTGGCGTTTTTCTAAACCCTTGCCATACATTGCCATAAGTCTCGACAGGGAAAGCCGTATAAATTAATAATCCAATTATCCAATAATAACGTATAAGTATCTTCCTATGGGTAAGTACGATGTATATCTAATCGAAAGTACTTCGTCTTTTCCTTAAAAATCAGACGATCTACGCAGCTAGTAGGAAGAAAATAATGAAAGTTAGTAACGCTCAAGAATTAGCCGAAGCAATCAAAGCGCAAGAACAAATCATTGAACTTGAAGGAACTATTACAGGCTCTCCATCGATTACCCTTCCAGAAGGCACAACGCTCAAGGGAGGAACTTTGGAGTTTAAGGGCAAGGGTGTTCGATTAAGCAGAAATAATACGCTTGAAGATATCACCATTTCAACTCTTAACTATGAAGAAGCAATTTATAATGACAGCTCGATCGAAGACGCCGGAGTTTTCAAGTTACATAAGGTAGAAACTAAAGGACAAATTTCTATTGTTGCAAAAGATGCCATACACCATATACGCGTTGAAGCAGATGATGTATTTGTCCGTGAAGCCGACGTGCGCGGGCGTGCAATTCAGCCGCATGGCTTTGGGGTTGACGTTTTGCAGGGCGGTTTTACCCTATGGAACCAGCAAAAAGATAGTAATGCACACTTTAGTGCGACCTTACATGACATTAAGGTTGGAACAAAAGAAACTCCCGTAAGAGGATCTGGCGTATTTGTAGCAGGTTATGGCGATAGAGAAGGAAAGTCAGCGGGCGGTCTTTTCACGGCTGATGTAATTGAAACGGGCGATATTTATATTGACGGTGGAATAGCCAAAGATACCCCAGACAAGATTTCCGCTGGTGTTTTTGTTGTATCGGGAGCTGTGGTGCAAAAGATTGTCAATTCAGGCACCGTTACGACCTATGGACAAAACGATATGGTCTTAGATTTATGGGGTGAAACGCCTCAGTGGATTGCGAACAATACCATCACTTCATACGGAGCTTCCGGAATTGGCTTTGTTAATTTCGGCAAAATGGGACACTTAGAAATCAATGCTCCAATCGTTACGCATGGCGATGGCGCCCGCGGTTTTAATCTGTATGATGGCTCAATTGAATCTGCAAGCTTTAAATCGATTGAAACGAAGGGCAACGGTTCAATTGGAATTCAAGTTTCCAAACCAATGGGAGAGCTTCATGTTAAAGGAGCTGTGACAACGAATGGTAGTGAGGGAACTTCACTCGTTAAAGGTGTGCAAATGAAGCTAAAGGCGGTTGGCGTTTCAATCAAAGAAGGGGCCGACATTAAAAAGCTTCAAATAGATGGCACGGTTAGCACACAGGGCGACGATTTAAACTCTGTTGAAGTCTTAGAAGGAGCACGTGTTCGTGAAATATCTATCAATAAAATTGAGGCTTTAGGCAAAAATTCTAAACGCATCGAATTATCAGGAGATGTGCCAGAAGGCTCTTTACGATAAACATAAAGACCAGTTTTGCTGCGTCGTTTAACAAATATGCAACTAAATTGATAGTTCACCTATGAATATACGCCGTCAGTCGAAATTCTAGCATAAATTATTAATTTTTCTTCCTGCTTCAGTAAGATAGTTCGATATTATCCGTCGTGTCAATTACTGTTAGGGGGAACTATGGCAGGAGAAAAAGATATTGCTGCTCTTCAGAATTTGACTCCTGAAGAGCAGTTAAAGGCAATGGGTTATGAGCAGGAGCTTAAGCGAGATTTAGGATTTGGCGATCTGTTGATCTACGGCCTTATCTTCATGGTACCTATTGCTCCATGGGCTATTTTTGGATCGGTATACAACGAGGCGCACGGAATGGTTCCGCTCGTTTATTTCATTGGTCTTATTGCCATGATTTTTACCGCCTTGTCGTATTCGCAAATGGCGAAGGCTATTCCTATGGCAGGATCTGTCTACAACTATGTAGGTAAGGGTCTTCATAAAAATGCAGGTTTCTTTGCAGGTTGGTTAATCTTACTTGACTATATCTTGGTTCCAACCTTGCTCTATGTTATGGCAGCTGAATCAATGATTGGTATTTTCCCCAATACACCTCGTGTGCTTTGGGCGCTTCTCTTCGTGGTCTTAAATGTTGCTATTAATCTCTCGGGTGTATCGTTCCTTAAGTGGTTTAACCGCGTTATTTTAGTAATCGAAATTTTCTTTGTAGGGTGGTTACTCGTTATCTTCGTATCTGCTCTTAATGGCGGCGTTATTCCTGATGCAAACTGGAGCATCAAGCCATTTTGGAATCCAGAAATTATGACCCCACCGCTCTTAGCTGCAGCACTTTCAATTGCGGTGCTGTCTTTCTTAGGTTTTGATGGTATCTCAACGCTTGCTGAAGAAACTCGTGGTGGTAGAAAAACCGCAGGACGTGCCATGGTTATTGCCCTGCTCATCGTTGCAGTGCTCTTCATTTCCCAAACCTGGCTGGCTTCTCTTTTAATGGGTGAATTCGCGGTAATTCCAGATGAACAGATTGGTAATGCCTTCTTCGAGATTATTCGCCAAGTTGCAGGCAACGGTGTGGTAAATCTCTTCTTCTTAGTAAATATCTTAGCGGTAGGTATTGCTAATGCGCTTGCTGCGCAGGCTGCATGTTCACGTATTTTGTACTCGATGTCTCGTGATGGTCAGCTTCCCGCATTCCTTCATCACATTAACAGCCGCCAAGTTCCATCATACGCAATCATCTTTGTTGCGTTTATCTCGGCTATATTAGTTACCTTCTTTGTTGGTCAAATCGGAACCTTATCGTCAATGGTGAATTTTGGTGCACTTTCAGGATTTATCCTCTTGCACCTTACGGTTATCTACTTCTATTCCATCAAGCATAAAAATAAGAATATTTTCCTTCATTTAATAGTCCCAATTATTGGTTTTCTTATCATTAGCTACGTTTTGATTAACGCTGGTACTGAAGCTCAAGTTGCTGGCTTAATTTGGTTGGCACTAGGCTTTTTGCTCTTCTTGTACTACAAGAAAAAGGGTATCTCTATTGAGATGGCCGACGAAGAATAACGTAGAAATGGTGAGCAAGTATGAATCTTATTCAGTTTGATGGAGCAAGAGTAAAAAACGATAGCTTGATTTATGAGTTTTCTCAAGATAATAAACCTGCACTTACCATTAAAAGTGGAGAAGAGGTTTTGTTAGAAACTTGTGATTGCTTTGAAGATCAACTTTCAAGCGAGCATGATGAACTTGATAAGCTTGATTGGGATCATGTGAATCCAGCTACCGGTCCAGTATATGTCGAGGGCGCTGAGCCAGGCGATGTCTTAAAAGTTGAAATTCTCAAAATTGAACTTGCAGACGAAGCAACAATCATGACAGGCGAAGGTGTTGGAGTATATGGAGAAAAATTAAGTGATGGCTTATCGGTTCGCTATGCTAAAGTTCACGACAATATCTTAGAGTGGGATGACAAAGTTGCCTTTGAAATAGATCCAATGATTGGAGTTATTGGTGTTGCCCCAGCAGGCGATCCTGTAAACACAGGTACACCAGGCTCACATGGAGGCAATATGGATAACACCATGGTCCGCGAAGGCGCTACCTTGTATTTTCCAGTTTCTGCACCGGGTGCACTGTTTGCAGCTGGTGACATGCACGCCATTATGGGTGATGGAGAAATTGGAGTGTCTGGCGCTGAAATCGCAGGAGAAATACTCGTAAGATTAACGGTCGTAAAAGGTCTTGAGATAAGCGATCCAGTTTTAATTGATCAAGATGATTTTTCAACTATTGCATCTGCTGATACTATGGATGAGGCAGCTAAAAAAGCCGTTATCAACATGATTGAATTGTTGAAGCCTCGACTACCTCTTTCAGCGAAAGATATTACGATGCTTCTGTCTTTAGCTGCCGATGTCGAAGTGTGCCAGATGGTAGATCCGCAACTTACGATGCGCTATGTAATATCGCGCGATGTACTTGATGCATACGACTTTGAATTTGAGCCACAACTTTAAAGAGAGAATGTATGTCTAATATTTATGAGGAAGCTCTTCAAAAACATGGTGAATGGAAGGGCAAAATTTCAGCTGAACTTGCTATAGCTATTGATTCAGCCCAAGACTTATCACTTGCGTATACACCAGGAGTTGCGGCTCCTTGTTTAGAGATACAAAAAGACCCTCATAAAGCGTATGACTATACTTGGAAAAGTAAAACTATTGCTGTAGTTTCTAACGGTACTGCAGTTTTAGGACTTGGAAATATTGGCGCACTTGCATCTTTGCCTGTAATGGAAGGCAAGTGCGCTTTATTCAAGCGTTTTGGTGGAGTATCAGCGGTACCAATCGTTTTGGACGTCCAAGACAGCAAAGAACTTATTGCAACAATCAAAGCCCTAGCTCCTAGCTTCGGCGGCATTAATCTTGAAGATATTAAGGCTCCTGAATGCGTCGAAATTGAGCGTCGTTTAATCGAAGAGCTTGATATTCCTGTTTTTCACGATGACCAACATGGTACAGCCATTGTGGTTACGGCAGCACTCATCAATTCCTTGAAGCTTATTGGTAAAGAAGCGAAAGACTGCGTGGCAGTAGTATCGGGTGCGGGAGCTGCAGGTTCATCAATTGCGCGTCAAGTATCACAACTTGGCCTAAAAAATATCTATGTATTCGATTCTAAGGCTGTGCTTTCCAGTGCACGAACTGATCTAAATTCCGTTAAACAAGAAATGCTCAGCTTTACTAATAAAGAAGATGAAGTTCTAGAGTTTGCCGATGCCATGGCGCGAGCCGACATATTTATTGGCGTTTCTGGTCCTGGAAAGCTCAATGAAGAGCTGGTGTCTTCTATGAAAGAAGATGCGATTGTATTTGCCATGGCCAATCCTGAACCTGAAATAGCTTATGACAAGGCTAAGGCTGCAGGAGCCCGTATTGTGGCTACAGGTAGATCTGATTTTCCTAATCAAGTCAATAACGTCCTCGTTTTTCCAGGTATTTTTAAAGGTATGTTACAAGTTCCTGGTGCAAAAATTACCGATGAAATAAAGATGGCCGCTGCTCGTGGGCTTGCTTCATGTGTATCCGACGAGGAACTATCGGAAGAAAAAGTTATTCCAAGCGTGTTTGATATGCGCGTTTCTGACATCGTCGCAAAAGCTGTTTTAAACGCAGCTCAATAAGAAGACATCAATAAGAGAACATAAAAAACAGGCATGACCGAAATCATGCCTGTTGTAATACTGTCGAGCACCTAGGGCTTTTTACATAGCGCCCTTGTACGCAAAGATAGCTTAGTCCATCAGTTCTGCAGGAACTTGTTCGCCCTTTACTGAACCACGTGCAAATTTATTAACGATGAGAGAGATAGCTCCATCACCAGTTACATTACATGCAGTACCGAAGCTGTCAATTGCGATATAGAGTGCAACCATCAAACCATACATTGGATCGGTAAATCCTAAGGTTCCTACTAAGATTGCTTGAGCAGCGGTAATAGCGCCTCCTGGAACACCAGGTGCAGCAACCATGGTAATACCTAATAAGAGGATGAAGCCGAGCATTTGTGGGAACGTCCATGACCAACCAAGCATGAACATAACAGCCATAGCAAAGGTCGTAATCTTGATGGTTGATCCTGCAAGGTGAATCGTTGCACAAAGTGGAATCGTAAAGCCTGCAACTTCTTCAGACACGCCATTCTTAAGAGCAGATTTGTAAGTAACAGGTATTGTTGCAGCTGAAGATGAAGTTCCTAAAGCTGTGAAGTACGCAGGAAGCATATTCTTGATTGCAACAAATGGGTTCTTACCAGCAATACCGCCCGCGATAATGTATTGAATCAAGATGTACACGAGCGTGAGGACAATAGATAAAACAATAACCTTAAGCATTGCAACGATAACCATTGCAATTTGTCCTGACTTTGCCATGTTCATGAAAATACCCATGATGTGTAATGGCAGAAGTGGAACAATTGCACGCGTAATCAAGAGCATGATGATGTCTTTGAACTCATGGAACATATCGATTAAGGTATCTGTTTTTAGAGATGCCATGCATATACCCATGATAAATGCAGACAGGAGTGCAGAAGTTACTCCAAAGATAGGTGGAAAATCGATGCCTTGAATAAGAGAGCCTACTGCATTTTCTGGAGCGGCGAGCTCGGGCATCACTTGTCCAGCTAAAAGGTTTGGAAGCATCGCATTAGCTACGAAATAGGTAGCGACACCAGCGACGATTGTAGAACCATAAGCGAGAGCTATGGTTACAAGCAACCATTTACCACCACTTTTGCCTAAATCAGCAATAGCTGGTGCAATAAGTCCCAAAATAATGAGTGGGACTGCAAAACTAAGAAACTTACCGAAAATATCGTTAAAGGTTGCAAAAATTGCCACAAACCAGTTAGGCATAAACAAACCTAGAACGATACCAAGAATAATGGCAATAATGACCCACAACAAGAGGTACTTGCCAACGCGGCCGGTTAGGCCTACATTCTCTTCTTGTTCCATAATCCTTCCTTTCTGTATACTTCACAGCTTACATTACTTCCCCAATGGAAGACTAAGATTGAATTTAGCATACTAAAGTGACATAAGTCACGAATATAAAGGTAAATGGTCTTAATGTAGGGCCGAAGAGGCCTAAGAAAGGCAAGATCTTAAGAATGATAATGAGCATCAAAAAAAGAAACCGGCGGAACGAGTCCGCCGGCAAGAAGTTACGTCTGAAAAGGGGAGGACAGACGCTCTTGGGTTTTTTATCCCAAGTTATTGGAGAGAGAAGAGACAACTGAAAGCAAGTTAGGGAGGAACTTTCAATCAATCTCTAATAATCAATATAAAGCTAAATTCCTAAAATGCAATAGGAATTATAGAAAATTCACCATCTTTAACAAAACGTACAAAATAGCAGGTAAATACTATAGTTAACCATGGCTAATTTATGATGAAATTGTGATTAAAGCTTCTTAATAGTAAATGTGGTTAAAACAACAGTCTTGGTTTGAGACT